>CAZZCF010000168.1:0-8953 GCA_964652955.1 uncultured Leptospirales bacterium | reverse complement strand
TATCCCTCTCTCTATTCCATGGCGGTGAGAGCAGATACCCCGAACTTGGATGCAAGTATAACCCTTATGTAATGGCCTTTAACATTTATTGTATGTAGGGGAAGAGCGTTTTCGTGTACCGTAAATGCTTTATAATTGAAAAGTTATTAAGGAGAATTTGTCTTTGATTCAACTCATAATTGTTATTTTCATCTTACTGATCATTTCGTTTATCTGTTCGTTATTGGAATCAGTTATACTGTCAATTACCCGATCGTATATACAATTGCTGATAGACAAGAAGAATCGTTCTGGCATCCTTTTACAGAAGCAGAAAATGAATATAGAGGAGCCACTTTCAGCAATATTAACACTCAATACAATTTCACATACTGTTGGTGCTGCAATATCGGGCGCGATTGCATTGCAGATCTTCGGATCAGAGTGGATGGCGCTCTTCTCAGCTGTTCTCACTCTCCTGATTCTCATATTCTCAGAGATCATTCCAAAGACCATTGGCGCGCAATATTGGAAAAAGCTGGGACCGGTCAGTTCATATCTTCTTCAGGTGATGATTTTTGTATTGAAACCGGTTATTATACCAATTCATTATATCTCCCGATTGATATCTCCTGAAGATCAGGGTTCCCGCATAAGCAAGGCAGAGGTTATAAACTATATACGTTTGGGTTATTTTCAGGGAGTGGTTGATACCTCGGAGCTTACGATAATGGAAAACCTCTTTCGTCTTCGTTCGATTCAAGTCAAAGACATCATGACGCCTCGTCCCGTCGTTTTCTGGCTACCGCCGGAGCAGAAGATTGACGATATTATCAAAACCAATAAACAGCTTCAGTTCACACGTATACCGCTGTATAATGCCAAAAAGAACGAAGTTCAGGGTGTTGTGTTGCGTCGGGAAATTATGAATCGGTTAGTAGAGAAGAAGACCAATGTGCGGCTTCAGACTATCGCACAATCGCCTCACTTTGTTATTGAGACAATATCTGTTTACAGACTCTTGCATGAACTCATAGCAGAGAAGGTGCATCTTAGTATTGTGCTGAATGAGTTCGGTGACTTTACCGGTATTGTTACCATGGAGGATGCGATTGAAACATTGCTCGGTATGGAGATCATTGATGAATTCGATTCTCACGATGACATGAGGGAATATGCTAAAAAGAGAGGTGCACGCCGGTTAGATGAGTGTTGATCGTAGAATATTGCAAGCAAATTATAGATTGTCATTGACTTTTAAAAATCGTAATTTTTTTTAGCTCTATTATACGTTGCTATGGCTTTTTTCTGTTTTGGTAATTAAGAGGATGCGTATGTTAACAGTAATGGATTTAAGAAATTCGTTTGTTGAGTTTTTCCGAGAGCGGGATCACCGAATAGTGCCGTCAAGCTCGCTCTTGCCTCGGGATGATCCCTCAATGCTTTTCACCACGGCCGGGATGGTACAGTTCAAACCGATGTTTGCCGGAACAGTAGAGCTCGAATATACGCGAGCGGCTACCGTTCAGAAATGCTTGCGAACCAGTGACCTCGAAAACGTGGGGAAAACAAAGAGGCACTGTACCTTTTTTGAAATGCTCGGGAATTTTTCATTCGGAGATTATTTCAAGAAGGAAGCGATAGAATATGCGTGGGATTACTCGATCAACATTGTCGGTTTCCCGAAAGAGGATATCTGGATTTCAATATACGAGGAGGACGATGAATCGTTTGAACTCTGGAAGGATCATATCGGCATTCCGCCTCATAAGATAGTCAGATTGGGGAAGAAGGATAATTTTTGGGGTCCTGCAGGTGATTCCGGAGCCTGTGGTCCCTGTTCCGAGCTCTATCTTGACAGGGGGGAAGCTTTCGGATGCGGTTCTCCAGATTGCAAACCGGGATGCGATTGTGAGAGATTTCTCGAATACTGGAATCTCGTCTTCAATCAGTTTTATCAGGATGCCAGGGGGAACCTGAGTCCTCTTCCGCAAACCGGCATTGATACCGGTATGGGTTTGGAGAGACTTGCTGCTCTGGTTCAGGACGTCGATTCAATATATGGAATCGATGAGATGAAAAAGCTGGTGGATTTCGTTTGCCGGGAACGAGGGCTCAAATATGAAGGTGATACGATAATTCCGGTTAATGTTATCGTTGAGCATTTTCGTGCTCTTGCATTTGCAATTTCAGATGGAGCATATCCCTCCAATGAGGGGAGAGGATATGTGCTCAGGAGAATTCTGAGAAGAGCGTTGAGATTCGGGAGGCAGATAGGTATTGATGAGCCTTTTCTCTATCGATTGATGGATCCCCTGGTTGCGATAATGGGCGAATACTATCCTGAAATACAAACGGCATCGAAAAATGTTATGAACCTCCTTGAAGGAGAAGAGAGACGATTTCTTGAGACACTTGATAACGGGATGGATAGGCTTGATGAAATTGTTAAGCTTTTAAGAAAGGATCGGAAGAGCACAATTTCCGGGAAGGATGCCTTTGTCCTCTATGATACCTATGGGTTTCCCCTTGAAATGACAACTGAAATAGCCGCCGAGCATGAACTTGACGTTGATATTCAAGGCTTTGAACAGGAGATGTCAGTACAACGAGAGCGCGGGAAGAAGAGCTGGAAAGGTGTGGATACGGAAATGGGAATGCATTTCGAGCAGATATCGCGGGAAGCCGGATCGACCGATTTTAGAGGATATGAGGAGAATACTGTGGATTCAGATATCATCCTCATCAGCAATGGGAAACATATCGTTGACTCGATTAAAGCTGGCGAGAGTGGACTATTGATAACCGGGGAAACAAGTTTTTATGGCGAAGCGGGTGGACAGATTGGCGACACCGGGCAGATTGTTACAACCGCTGGTGGTCGGTTCCAGGTGAATGATACGAAGATAATAAATAAGACGATCGTTCACATGGGAGAGGTGCTTGAGGGCGAGTTTCGCACGGGGGAGAGGGTAACAACTGAAATTGACGTTATCAGGAGGAATCTCATCAGGGCGAGTCACTCTGCCACTCATCTCCTCAACGCATCATTACGGAGCGTCCTGGGGGATCATGTGATTCAATCGGGTTCACTGGTCGAACCCGGGAGATTTCGATTCGATTTTTCTCACTTTCAGGCGCTCAACGATGATGAGGTTCATGATATTGAAGGTATAGTAAACGGGAAGATATGGGAGAATCTGCCGGTTGAAACAACGGTTACTGAAATTGATAAAGCTCTCTCGATGGGAGCTCTTGCGGTTTTCGATGAAAAGTACGATGAGATTGTCCGTGTCATAACAATCGCTGATTTCAGTATGGAGCTCTGTGGAGGAACCCATGTCGATAATACCGGCAAGATAGGTGTCTTTAAGATTCTCAGGGAAAGCTCTCCCGGGGCCGGTATGAGAAGGATCGAGGCTGTCACTCTCAAGGGAGTATTGGATAGATATAATGATCAGAGCAAGATTCTTTCTCGAATCTCTCAGCTGTTGAATGTTCCTGAAGGAGATATTACAAAGAAGATAGATGATCTCGTTGAGCGCACGAATAGGCTTGATAAGGAAATAGAAAAGCTGAGGTCGAAAGAACTTGTTTCGAATATTGATAACCTAATTGAGAATGCGATAACGGTGAATGGCACCAAGATTATCTTCCATACTTTCAACGAAGTAGCCGTTAAGGATCTCAGGCATCTTTCGGATGTGATACGTTCGCGTGAGAAGGATTCGGTTGTTCTCTTCGGGTCACGTGTAGGGGGGAATGCGCTCCTCCTCTTCGCCGCGACAAAAAATGCGGTTGATAATGGAATCGATTGTGGAAGCATTATAAAAGAGGTCTCCAAGACAGCAGACGGAAGTGGCGGGGGCAAAAAAGATATGGCCCAGGCAGGTGGAAAAAAACCGGAAGCGCTGGGAAGGGTGCTCGAAGAGGCGGTGAAAGTTGCTCGATTTATGATTGAGGGGTAGCATGGAGCACTCACGAATTATTGATCTTCTTCGTTCGGAAAGCTCAGGGTATGAGGTGCTCATAAAGGGATGGGTGCGAACGAGAAGAGAATCGAAGGGTTTCTGTTTTCTGGAGGTGAATGACGGGTCGTCGCTTGCCAATATACAGATTGTCGTGGATGATGCACTCCCCAATTATGATGAAATTTTAAAAATTTCCACCGGTTGCAGTATTTCTATCGCCGGTACGCTGATTGAATCACCGGGAAAGGGACAGCGATATGAGGTACGCGCCAAAGCGATAGTGGTATATGGCTGGGCGGATCCGGAAGAGTATCCCCTTCAGAAGAAGAGGCACTCCTTTGAGTTTCTCAGGGAGATTGCTCACCTTCGTCCCCGGACGAATACCTTCGGAGCGGTTCTGAGAATCAGGAATGCCCTCTCCTTCGCCATACATGCGTTTTTTCAGGAGCGTGGCTTCATCTATGTGCAAACACCTATCATTACCGGAAATGATTGTGAAGGTGCCGGGGAGATGTTTAGCGTTACCTCCTTTGATCTGCGTAACGTTCCCGTTGTCGGTGGAGATGTCGATTACAGCACTGACTTTTTCGGGATGAAGACCGGTCTTACCGTGAGCGGTCAGCTCGAGGGGGAGCTCCTGGCCAGTGCCATGGGGAAAATCTACACCTTCGGTCCAACCTTCAGAGCTGAGAATTCCCATACGTCACGCCATCTTTCGGAATTCTGGATGGTTGAGCCGGAGATGGCATTTGCAGATCTCCAGGATGATATGTCCCTTGCTGAAGATTTTTTAAAGTATATCTTCGGTCGCTGCCTCGAGAGGTGTCCTGAAGATATGGAATTTTTTGACAGGAGAATTCAGAAGGGAGTTGTCGAGAATCTGGAGAGAATTATCGAAACGAATTTTGAGAGGATTTCATATTCGGAGGCTATCGACCTGTTAAAAAGCTCCGGGGAGCAATTTGAGTTTCCCGTTGAATGGGGATCAGATTTGCAATCAGAACATGAGCGATATCTCACTGAAAAAAAAATCGGGAAACCGGTTATTGTTTTTGATTATCCCAGGGAGATTAAGGCCTTTTACATGAAATTGAACGATGACAGTACTACGGTGAGGGCAATGGATGTTCTCGTTCCGCGTATTGGGGAGATCATCGGCGGGAGCGAACGGGAGAATCGATGTGAGGTGCTCATTGATCGGATGAGAGAATCCGGATTGAATTCCGATGATTACTGGTGGTATCTTGATATACGGAGATTCGGTTCCGTTCCCCATGCCGGATTTGGGCTGGGTTTTGAAAGAACCGTGCAATATATTACGGGTATGCAGAATATCAGAGATGTGATACCCTTCCCCCGCACGCCTGGAAGCGCTGCGTTTTAACGCTTCCGCCCAGAGATAAGGCTCGTTCCGAAAGTGCTGTCTTTTCTTGCAATGTCGGTAAGTCCGGCGTGCTGCATCCAGGTACGAACCTCCCCTTCAGTATACGTATCTCCAGATTCGGTTCCGACCAGCATATTCAGGGAGAAGAGTGCACCGAAGAGGGGCATCGTCCTATCTTCGTTCATAATAAAATCCTGGACGATTACCTGACCGTTTGCATTGAGGCTCTCAGCGCACTTTTTTATGAGTTTTTTATTGAGGGCCGGTGAATTACTGTGAATGATCGCCGAAAGAAAGACGATATCGTACCCTTTTTCAAATTCATCGGTGTTGTAATCACCACCGGTAATTACTATTTTTCCTGAAAGACCCGCTTCATCGATGTAGCGCTCTGTCAGGGGGATTATTGCCGGAAGATCAAAGATAGTTGCAGTGATATTGTCACGAGCCCTGACAAAGGCCATGGCATAGGCACCTGAGCCCCCACCGACATCCAGTACCCGGGAGACGTTCGAGATATCGATGAGGTCAATGATGCCCGGCGCAGTTTGATGGGCGCGATTATGCATGGCGGCAATGAAGGCCTTCCGCCACTGTTCTCCCCGCTCTCCTCCGGGACGCTGATAGACCGCTGAACCTTTTCTGACCGCATCGGTGAGTGTGCTCCAGCTCTCCCAGAGATGAACCATATGCATCAGGCCCTCCACATAGTCGGGCTTTCCCCTTATAAGCAGGAGTGATCCGATTGGAGTATTCGAGAAGAATTCATTTTCTTTCTTTAGAAGGCCCAGAGCGCAGAGCGCGTTCATCAGGCGATCGGTAGCTCGTTTATCGGTACCCAGTATCGAAGCAACATCCTGTGAGGTTTTTTTGTCATCTCCGAGGGCGGTGAAGAGGTCAAGCTCAAAGGCGGTGAGAATCACCCGGCTCTTCTGAAAGCCGAATACCATGTCAAGGACGTTCTCAGGATACTGTTCGTCTTCAAAAAGACTCATGGCGATTCCTCCTGTATTTCAGTACAGTATAGGAGAGAGATTCTTCAGAACAAATCTTTTTTAGTGATGAAACGGGAATTAATTGCTCAGCGGTATTATCTGTATGGTAGTAAAAATTAATTATTACAGGCGGCACATTGATTCATACCTGCTCAATTTGTCGTGACAGAAAAGTTTGCATTCCGGCATTATATGTTCCGAGAAAAAGAAATGACATGAATAATGATTGTGTAAATTTATTCTTGAAAATCTCTTTACGTTGTGATCATATATCCTATCGTGAGAATGAAACAGAATAATTGAGATTTTCGCGTGTTGTCTTTTTGTCGAGGAGGCTGTGCATAGATGAGGAATATACTTTATGTATGCTTCATCCTGTTCTTTTTGATTCGCTGTGCCGAAGATAGTCTTGAGGTTCCCACCGTTGATGATGTTCAGCTCATTCGAAACGGGACGCATACGTCGGTTACCTTCTACGAGATGAGTGGTGTGGGAGATGATCTCGGCTTTCAGCTCAGCGGGTATGATTTTAATGGTGATGCACGGACACTTTTTGTGAACAGATACAATCAGGCGGATTATCCCGATGGCACTTCGTTAGAGGAGGATGAGCTCACCCTGAGTAGCGGAAAGAGTATTGCGTATAATAGCGCAGTGGATTTCAAAACAACCGGGATTCTTGGTGATTTTGTTCTCGAATTCACCATTCGGGACAGCAAGGGGAACAGAAGCTTGCCCTACGCTGTTGGCTACATGGTAACCTATGAGCCGGAGATTGAGGTGCGCGCATCAGGTGCCCCGATAGTAAGCTATGATTTTGGAAATGTTACCGTCAGTACAACCGATACGGTCACTATCAGTATACATAATGTTGCCGCAAGCGGGGATCTTAACATAAGTGTTCTCACCTTTTCAGGAACGAACAGTGATCTCTTTGGGAAACAGAGTGATGACTGCTCGGGAGCGACTATTACCCCGGCCAGCAGTGAAACAGTTGATATCACCTTCACGCCCGATTCATTCGGCTTAAAAGAGGCAACACTGGAGATTCCCTATAATCACGTGGGCACTCCGGTGAAATATATTACACTGCAGGGTACCGGAACATAACGGCATCAGGTTTAATGAATAAACTAAAAACATTCGTGATACTATTCTCATTGATCTTTCTCGTCGCCCCCCGGAAGTATATCTCCGATGTGGTTCGCTTCTCTCCCGAAGGGCTCGATCTCTACAACGTCCGTCACTATGAAGATAAAAGAGGGAGAACACTCTATACCCTTTCCGATCTGAGCTATGATGATAACCGGTTTCCCTATCTCACCGATTTGATTCTCTCCTTCAACGAACCCGCATCCCGGCTGGTCAAGGATGACAGCGGGCATTATACTATCCGAAATTCTTCGTATACCCTGATACAGGGTAAGGGGGTGCTGGGAAATGGCGGGGCGCACTTCTTCAAAGCCGATCACCGGATAGAGATCAACACCGAGAGAGATCTGTGGCTCGGGAATTGCGAGGATTTAGGCTCATTCACTATTGAGTTTCGTTTCTACCCCTTTTCGATCCGGGACGGGAGCGTTCTCTTCTCACGTGTCGGGTATTTCTCGGGAAAGAAGAACGGAATTGAGATTGTGCTACAGGGGGACAGGATTTCCGTTCGATGCTATGGAATCTTCACCGATTCGGCGGGCAGGCGATTCGATATCTTCCTCAACCGGGGCAAGGCGCTGGAGGCGCGAAAGTGGTATCACTGCCTGTTGAGCTTTGACCGAATATCGGGAAAGTTCGCAAAGTATCTCAACGGCGTGGAGGAGGAGGTCGTCTACGTGACCGAATCTGACGAGCCCTTCAACGGCGTCTTTGTGCCGTCATATGTGTGTGATGATCTCCCCGTTGCAGTCGTCGGGAATGGCTTTTTTGGCTATTTGGATGAATTGAGAATAACCCATCGGCATTTCGATGATCTCGAGAAGGAGAGCGAGATAGCCTACCGGAATTATAAGGAGCTGGGACTCATCGAGCGGTATCCGGTGAACAGGGAAGGGGTGATAACCAGTCCCGTCTATTCCTTTTTGTTAACGGGGACCAAGGTGACGCTCTTCAAATGGGATGAGATACTCAAAAAAAATACCTTCATCTGGATGGAGCTCAGGATAAGCGATGATCTCTTCGAAGGAAGGGACGGTGCTGTCAAGTGGTATCGGATCAAGAACAATCAGCGAGGTATTTATCTTAAGAAAATCAATGGTGAATATCTTCGTGGAAGGTACTATCAGTGGAGAGCGCATCTTATCTCCTCGCCTGGCGGCAGGAATGCTCCCTCGCTTTACAATGTGGAGCTTCACTATCAGCTCGATCCTCCCCCCAAGGCGCCCTTGTTTGTTGAGCTGGTGAAAGCGGGAGATAGATTTGTTGAAATTCGATGGAAAAAGAATGTTGAGCATGATATACTGGGGTACAGAATCTATTACGGTTTACAATCGAGAAAGTACGACGGTATAATTGGCACGCTTAAGGGGAAGCGGATTACGAATAATAATTCATCTCGCAACACGATAACTGTCAGGATTAACACTGACATTATTGAGGAGAACAGAAGCAGGGATGAGAGAAACATTTTA
>CAZZCF010000167.1:0-9243 GCA_964652955.1 uncultured Leptospirales bacterium | reverse complement strand
GCAAACACGATACTTTTTAATTTTCGATTCTATAGATAGCAAGTATTTTTTTTGAGTTCTCCCGTACCCTGCGATCGGGATCAACGCGGTTTTCTCCTTTCCCGATCAATCCCGGCATAAACGCACCTATCGCACCATCAATAACGAGGAGGGGGATACAATTCTTTGCCGCTTCATCGAACTTATAGTCGATCATGAGATCCTTGATCTTCTTCGTACCCGCATCGAGGCGCATCCTGTCTCCCCTTCTTCGATTACGAACGGTAATACGATTCATTCCCTTCTTCAAAGTTACAAAAATAAACTCTCTTTTCCGAACGTTTTTTCGGAAAAAAGGATAATCGACAATATCAAGGCGTATGCGAAGATCAATCTCGCTGAGAGAGAGATTAACAGTTCTCTCTTCCACCAGAGCCTGATACTCGTAGGAGGGCTTTCGATGGTCATTCTCGAGCTCACGTGATATCACAACGCATTTTTTACGGTCAATTTCAGTTTTCCGAATCTCCAGAAACCTGTTCCGGTAGAGAAGGAGATGCGTTCTCTCATTGATCGCATTCCGATATACCTCATGCAGCATGCCGTATTTCACCGTATAGTGAAAACACGCACGTATGGACTGTGCGACTATGTACTTGAAGAGCTTCTCGTGTTGTATAAACATCTCAAGATCAATGATGATATCATCGCCCCTCCGCTCGTATATCCTCCCGTACTGCTTCTCAAGAAGGAGATCGATGATTTCACCGTAATCGCGGGATATCTCACCCAGCTGAACGATGCGGTTATCAGCATGAGGAAACCGTTCACTAATCTTCGGTATCACGACATGGCGGACGTAATTTCTCTGAAAGTTCGTATCCCGATTTGATATGTCCTCTCGCCAGGATATACCTCTTTCGGAGAGATGCCTGTATATCTCCTTCGAAGTGAGCGGAAGGAGCGGATGGATGATATTCCCTCGTCGCGGGCGTATCCCCGCCAGCCCGTGCACGCCGGTTCCCGTAAAAATACGCATCAGTATCGTCTCGACAGTATCGTCGCGCGAGTGGCCGGTAGCGATTTTCGTATAGCTCACTTCGCATATCTCACCAAGTATCTCGTATCGCCGCGCACGTGCGTAGTCCTCAAAGGATTCCCCGGCCGGGAGATTCTTCTGAAAATCGTACCTCCTGATAAAAATTTCCAGTCCACGCTCCCTCGCAATCGCGGCAAGAAACTCCTCATCCCCGTCTGACTCCTCCCCGCGCATCATGTGATTGAGATGGAAGAGAGCGAGATCAATCGCGTACGCTTCCCGGAGATACAGCATGATATCGAGCAGCGCCATCGAATCTTTGCCGGCCGAGAGGGACAGCAGGATCCGATCACCACTGGCAATGAGATCATGCAACGCAACGAATCGCCGAACCTTCTCATATGCGGATTCCGATGCAGTGTTCATATTCAGCATCTCGAATGGATAATTTTCTCCCGAATGTATACTAGGATGAAACCGTTGAAGTGGAACGGTATTCATCGTCACAGCATAATCACATTTTTCAATAAAGTCAATGTTATTCCATCACAAAAGTGTTTTCCTGCCTTGAATCAGAGAGGACGTACGATCGTGAAAAGAAAAAAAAGTTGATATATTCATCTTTAGATGATGAAGTTATTCGTAATCGATGCACCTATCGGAGGAATCATGGAGCGTGTAGTTAACAGCAGGATAGAAGAATGGCAAAAGGAGCCCTTTGACGCTGAAACCATTGCCGAAGTGAAAAAGCTCGTTGAGCAGAACAATGTCAAGGAGCTCACCGATCGATTTTATACCATACTTGAGTTCGGTACGGGCGGCTTGAGAGGTATTATCGGCGCCGGCACGAACCGGATGAATATCTACACCGTGGGTATGGCAACACAGGGCCTTGCCCATTACATACTGCGACAGAGCGATAAAAATAAGGGCGTTGTTATTGCCTGCGATTCGAGGAGAATGTCCGATGTCTTCTCCAGGGAAGCAGCATCAATTCTTGCCGCGAATGGGATTGCCGTTTATATTTTCGACGATATAATGCCAACACCGCTCTGCTCATTTGCGATACGAGTGTTAGGGGCGCAATCGGGTATCGTTGTCACGGCAAGCCATAATCCGCCGGAGTACAACGGATACAAGGTATACTGGGACGACGGAGGACAGATCGTGTCGCCACACGACGGGGAGATAATTGAGCAGGTGCGGGAAATCAAACATATTGGCGAAATACAAAAAATTGATTATAGCGAGGGGGTAGCGGCGGGAAAAATCGCTGTCATCGGTGATGAGATACGACAGAAATACATCGAACATCTCGAGAAAACAGCAATGCGCAAAAAACAGGGATCAGATCTCACCATTGTCTACACACCGCTGCACGGCACCGGCTATCGTTTCATACCGGCGGTCCTCAATCACTTCGGATTTACGAACCTCATTCCGGTAAGGGAACAGTCGGTACCCGATGGTAATTTCCCAACGGTCCGCTCTCCCAATCCCGAGGAGGCCGAGGCGATGAAACAGGCGCTTCAGTGTGCGCGAGAACACAATGCCGATATCATCATGGCCACCGATCCCGATGCAGATCGAATGGGGATCGGATTCAAGGGAGCAGACGGCTCCTATCAACTCATCAACGGGAATCAGATCGGGACGATGCTCGAGTACTATCTCCTGAAAAGGCTACGTGAAGAGGGGAAACTGCCGGAGAACGCCTCCATAATCAAGACTATCGTTACCACTGACCTGCAGGAGGAGATCGCCAAACGATACCGGTGTCGAATCGAAAATGTCCTGACCGGCTTCAAATGGATTGCGGCAAGGATGAAGGAGTATGAGCGCACCGGTGAGGCAACCTTCATCTTCGGTGGCGAGGAGAGCTACGGTTATCTGCCGGTCGATTTCGTGCGGGATAAGGATGCGGTCAGTTCCTGTTACTTCTTTGCAGAGATGGCGGACTGGCTCAGGGAAAATAATCGAACCTTGAACGATTTCCTCAATGAAATATACCGGGAATTTGGACTCTACTGTGAAGGGCTTCACTCCCTGACCCTGAAAGGGAAAGAGGGCATGGACAGGATGAAAGCTATCATGAATGGCTTTCGAACGAATCCACCCGATGCCTTTCTCGATATACCGGTGGCGGTTATCGACGATATTCAGCGGCTGAAGAGAATCGATCGACAAACCGGAGAAGAGAAGACGATTGATACCCTCCCCTCTTCAGATGTGCTTCAGTTCTTCCTCGAAGACGGTTCCAAGATTACGATGAGACCATCGGGAACCGAGCCGAAGATAAAGTTTTACTTCAGCGTTCACCAAGAGGTTGAGGATGATGATATCGAGATCCTGCAATCCAATCTGGAGAAGAAGATAGACCTTCTCAAAGAAAACCTTCTGGAGAAGGTAAATGCGTTGTAGCCGATTTGTTCATCCGATTCAAGGGGACATCACGAAAAGCGGGGAAGGTGCTGCTGTTATTTCAGCAGCTTGAGTATCGTCTCCTCCTTTTCCCGCATCTTCCGATCCTCCTCATCGGATAGTTCATGATCATAACCGATGAGATGGAGGATGCCATGCACCATAAGTCGTTTTACCTCATCGATAAAAGCAACATCGTATGCACCTGAATTCTCCAAAGCCATCTCGAGCGAGAGATATATATCCCCGAGATGCTCAACCATCCCCTCGCTCAGTGGAAACGGGTCATCCCGATAGCTAAAGCTGATAACATCGGTTGGCCGGTCCCGCTGAAGATACTTCCGGTTTATCCCGTGAATGTATTCATTATCGGTGAGAATCAGTGAGAGCGAGACATCGTTCAGTGAGAGGATTGCAGCGATCCGTTTCAGATACGTGTGAATTTCACTGCGGGTAAGCCCCCCGAAGGGGAAGGCTATCTGTCCCTCGGTGAACACCTCAATCTTCGTCTTCATCGCTTTTCTTCAAAACCTGCTCCTCAAGCTTCTCCAGCTCATCCTTCTCCGGATATTCAATTCTGGTGTGGAATATTCCTAAGAGGACGCGCAGAAAAGCCCGCTGAATTTTATTCAGGTCGGACATGGTGAGATCGGAAAATTCCAGCTCGCCATCGTTGAGCTTGTTGTAAATTATCTTCTTTACCAGTCCCTCGAGCTTTGCGCTGGTTGGTTCATGAAGCGAGCGTGAAGCAGCTTCAACGGCATCTGCCAGCATCACAATGGCCGTTTCCCGGCTGTGCGGTCGGGGCCCCGGATACTGGAAATCAGATTTATGTAACTCTGTCGCCTCACCGGCATTGCTTGCCATCTCGAGAGCCTGATGATAGAAATAAGTCATTGTTGTTGTACCGTGATGCTCCTGAATGAAGTCAATAATCGAATCGGGGAGACTGCTCTTTTTCCCCAGCTCGACCCCCTTGGCAACGTGATCGATAATCAACCTGGTATATTCCACCGGTGAGAGCGACCTGGTCCTCACATCACCTATCTTGTTTTCGATAAAGATGCCCGCATTCTCGATCTTTCCGATATCGTGATAGTAGCCACCGACCCGTGCAAGCATAGCATTCGCTCCAACATCTTTACATGCCGCTTCGGCCATATTGGCAACCATGAGGGAGTGATTGTAGGTCCCGGGTGCCCGTATCAGCATCTTCTTGAAAATCGGCGCATTCAGGTCGGAGAGCTCGAGCAACTTAAACTTTGTTGTGTACCCGAAAATATTTTCGTAGAGGGGGATAAATCCAAGCGTTAATACCGCATTGATCAGACCGTTGCCGAAGGCGAGCTCCACATTATTAACAATATACTTGAATGAGAGTTCCTGCATCAATCCAATCGATATCACGATGAACGAATTGAGCAGCCCGATGATAAATCCGCCACGGAGAAATTCTGTTCTCTTCTCGACATCTCCGACCACAAAGGCACCGCCGAGCGCCGAGCTGAAAGCAAGGATGAGAGATGCATAGGAGACATCGCTGATGAAGTAGCTGAAAAAGATGAGATACGTTCCCACCATGAGAGCGAGAAACATGTTATAGAGAATTGCAATTATCATCGTGACAAAGGGGATGGGGAGAAAAAGCGCGAATATCAGTTTCGAGTTCTGTATGTTCTCGATTCGTGAAACGAAGAAGGAGTAGAAGATAAAAAAGAGGAGCAGGGTGAAGAGGATAATGGGGGCTTTATCATCCTGATTGAGTTCATCGTAAAACTGAATGGTGAAATAACCGAATATGGCCAGAAAGAGCAACTGCAGAATAAAAACGCCGATGATATAACTGATGTTTGTTGAAGAGGTGTACTTATTCATTATCTGTATTTTCTTCAGCGTTTCCGTGGTAACCGTATCGCCTTCACGAACAATCGTCTGCCCCTTTTTCAAGAGCCCCATAACCGGCTTCACCGACTTGACGGTTTCGTCAATCCTTCTCCTCGTTTCTTCACTGCTGAAGGTGAGATTCGGGCGAAGATTGCTATTGACGATAGTATAAACGGCCTGCAACTGCTCTTTGCTCAGGTTCGGTGCTATGGAGTAGCATATTTTGTACAGATCTTTCCGTATATCAGAAATGACCTGGAGCTCGTCAAGTGTTTTGGTAACCTCATTTATCTCTTCAGGCGTGTTGATTGTTCTGACAGTGACCAGGTTGTTTTTGATATTCAATGGATTGCTGTACGGTTTCTCCAGTACCCCCCGGTCAAAGAGATAAATCAGGATGCGAACGATGATTCCTCGCAATTCCCGGGGGCGATCGTGCTTCAAGAGCTCGAGGAGAACCTGATCATTGTATCGGTAATATTTCGGCAAACGGGACTTCAACGCGATGAGCTGAAAGGTGCGGTCCTCGGTTCCGATGGGGGGACTCTCCTCAAGCGTTTGGGTGACATATCGGAAGAGCACCTCGACAGAGTTCAATCGCTCGATCAAGATGGACTGATCCTTATCGAATACCAGGGGAACCATCTCGGCGACGCGCTTCTTCTCCATTGCTGTTTCAGATTCAATGGGATAGTTAATATCATTGGGCACCCGGAGATCCTCGGTGGCGACATCTCCGATACGATAGTCATAGGTTGTTCCAATGACATTAAAGGAGAGGAAAACCGTTGCAATCGCAATTATAACCAGGAAGAGATAGAATGAGTTTCTGATAGGAGGCTTCCTGAGATAATACGATAATCTCCGATAGAAGATTTTATACGTTTGTATCATGGGTAAAATCAGTTGACCTTCTGAATATCATTCTCATATGCGGCGACAATTCGCTCTACGACCGGATGCCGACAGATATCCTCTCTGGTAAATTCAATGCAGTCGATTTCGTCAATTCCCTTGAGTATTTTCATCGCGTGAAGGAGGCCGGAATTCTTCGGCTTCTCGAGGTCTATCTGGGTTATATCTCCTGAAACCACTATTTTGGAGTTATTGCCCAACCTGGTCAAGAACATCTTCATCTGGGCACTGGTGGTATTCTGCGCTTCATCGAGGATGATAAAAGCTTTGTTGAGCGTCCTCCCCCGCATATATGCCAGCGGGGCTATCTCAATGTTTCCCCGCTCGATGAGATTCTTGACCTTTTCAAAACTGAGCAGATCAAAGAGTGCATCATAGAGGGGACGCAAGTAGGGATTTATCTTCTGGATCAGATCACCGGGCAGATAACCGAGGCTCTCTCCCGCTTCAACAGCAGGTCGCGTGAGAATAATACGCTCCACCCTCCCCGTGGTAAAGTAAGACAGTGAAACCGCCACCGCAAGATAGGTTTTACCGGTTCCTGCCGGCCCATAGGAAAAGGTAACGGAGTTCTTCTGTATCGCGTTGATATAATGCGCCTGATTGATTGTTTTCGGGAATATCGTCTTCCCGCTCTCAGAAATGACTATCTTTAACCGATCGAGGTCCTTCGCATTGATTGTCTTTCCGGCAGCTATTGCATGAGCGAGATATCGTATATCGAATTCATCAAATTCGTACTTATTGTCTTTTATATGCAGATAATCAGAAAGGAGGTGCAGGAGTTTGATGACGCGCTCATTCTGCTCTTCTCCGGCATTTATAATAAGCGTATTTCCTCTCGGAATGATAGTAACATTGAAAATCTTCTCGATGGCCCGGAGATTCTTATCGCGAAAGCCACAAATTCTCCGGTAGAAAGAGATATTATCGATTTCAAAGGTGCTCTCAACCATACTATCTCTCTAAAATTTTAATAGAGAGTTCACGAAGTTGTTCAGACGAAACGGGAGATGGCGCCTCGCTCATGAGGCACTGTCCCTTCTGTGTCTTTGGGAAAGGAATAACATCTCTGATAGAATTTCGCCTCAGGAGTATCATCAATATTCGATCCAGTCCGAGCGCAATGCCGCCATGAGGGGGAGCACCATACTTCAATGCTTCAACGAGAAAGGAAAACTTCAACTGCGCTTCTTCTTCAGAGATGCCAAGTATTGAAAACATCTTCTGCTGCACATCCGGATGATGAATTCGTATGGACCCCCCGCCGATCTCGGTGCCGTTCAGCACAATATCATACGCCTGTGCCCGTATCGCATGAACATTCTCCCTGGTCACTGAGTCAAGCAGCTCAACATGCTCAGGTACCGGTGACGTGAACGGGTGATGCTTCGCATAAAAGCGGCCATCATCATCGTCATATTCGAGCAGAGGAAAATCGGTAATCCACACAAAATTCAACTCCTCACTGTCAACGATGTCAAGATCACGGGCAATCTTAACCCGGAGGTTCCCCAGCGTATCATTGACGATGTCAGCTCTATCGCAGGCGAAGATAACAACCGAGTTATCAGCGGGATGCAGCCGCTCGATGAGGGCCTTTCGCTCAGTATCGCTGATAAACTTGGCAATACCCCCCTCAAAGGACTTATTTTTTACCCGCATCCACGGCATTCCCCCCGCTCTGTATATCTGCACGTATTTAGTATAATCATCGAGCATCTTCCGGGAGAGCTTGCCCTCATCTTCCACGACAAAACACTTTATGACACCCTGCTGTGCCAGCGCCGATGAAAAGATGTCAAAAGCTGAGCCGGAAAAGATATCACTGCAGTCGCAGATCTCCATTCCGAAGCGACAGTCGGGAGCATCCTTCCCATATCGTCGCATCGACTCATCATAGGTAATGCGCTGAAAAGGAGTTGCGATATCCCGACCGAGAATCGCCTTCACCATCTCTTTTAACAGTCCTTCGATACTCTGTAAAACCATATCCTGGGTTACAAAGGACATCTCGATGTCTATCTGGGTAAATTCAGGCTGTCTATCCTGACGGAGATCTTCATCTCTGAAGCACTTCACAATCTGGAAGTATCTGTCAAATCCCGATACCATCAGAATCTGTTTGAAGAGCTGTGGAGATTGCGGAAGAGCGTAAAACATTCCGCGGCTCAATCTGCTCGGGACAATATAATCACGAGCTCCCTCAGGCGTTGATTTGTTGAGTATGGGGGTTTCAATTTCAAAAAATCGATTTTCGGTAAGATACTTCCTGGCAACCTGCATCAGCATATGCCGCTTGATTATCGCATCCTTCATATCGTCTCTTCTCAGATCAAGAAACCGATACCGCAGACGCATCTCCTCGCTCACCGGATCTCGAGAATCGATGGGGAAAGGGGGAACCAGCGAGGCATTCAGGATCGCAATTCGTTCAACAACTACTTCTATGCTCCCTGTCGTAAGTGCCGGGTTCACCGTCTCGTCGGTCCGCTTCCTGACCTGGCCCTCGACGAGGACACAATACTCACTTCGCACCTTTTCGGCAATAAGAGCAGTTTCCGGCGATTGTGAAGAATCCACAACAACCTGTACGATACCGGTGACATCCCGTATCTCAATGAATAGTATACCACCGAGATCCCGCTTGACATCAACCCATCCGGCGAGCAGCACATTTTTTCCGATATGCGATGTTGAAATCTCACCGCAATAGTTCCTCTTCTCGAACATCTTTCCCTTTGCTATACACAATGAATCTACATTGCAGCCTCTCCTGCAGGAATAAGAATGATTATTCGGCAATTGAGGTACAAAATAATAGAAGGCGCATCATGCGCCCTTTAGAAGACGTTAAATCATTCTTTTATACCCACATATTTGTCAAGTCTAAAAACGCCAGCAAAATGTCCTCCCGGTTGAACGCATACTGAGATATGTTATGCGTTAGCCTATACTATGCCCGTTCACAAACGCTTATAACAAATATACTACTTTTATGCCCA
>CAZZCF010000166.1:0-9292 GCA_964652955.1 uncultured Leptospirales bacterium | reverse complement strand
TACGAGGAAGCGTATATCTTTCCCGGTTTCTCGGTTTTCAGCAAACAGGTAACATCCGGATGAGTATACACCGTGCTCGTATCCGGCCCTTCGGTTGACGCACCGTGCGCTGAGAAGTCGAAATGACCGATCAGATAGGGAAACTTTTCGTTCTCGGGATGGAAATAAACATCGATAGAGGCGATATGATGCGCCGTGGTGTTCGGATGAGCAATCTCCTTTCCCACGCTGACGTTTATCTGATACATATCGCCCTTCTTGGATAGTTCGATGACCGGAACATGCTTTTCCGCTTTCCAGTCAGCTGTCTGATAGAGTTCTTTCATTGATATCCTCCCTGTTTAATATAATTGTTCTTGAAGGCGCCCTGCCGCGATGCTGAGATCACTCATGAACACCTCTCATGCTGTAAGGCACATCGATGTACTAACGGCCTCCGTTAAAATCCCTTTTTCCGCATTCTCCCGAGGAGGCCAGGGGCTTTCGCGAGTCATCCGCGGTTTGCTGTGGAGCAGTACAGGTATCTCGTTCCCGCTGAAAAAACCGATAGAAACAGTATGCACGTGCTCCTTTATCTAATATTAGTAAATCATATATTGGAATAAATTCAAGAAATAATATCGTTCTCCCGTGCCCTCTGATCTGTTGTGATGGAATATATTTGACAGGATGGTGAGAGAAGATGTATTCTCACTGATACACAAGAGGAGGACTTTCATGAAACGGACAGTACAAATTATTCTCATCGTGTGTGTCGTCGTTCTGGGTATTATCGTCATAGCGGGACTGGGAAGTGATGCGATAGAGATTCCCGAAGGATTTGCCGGAGAGTACATCACCGTCGACGGGGTGAAGATCCGCTATGTGCAGAAGGGAAGGGGACCGGATCTGCTCTGCATTCATGGCCTTCCCGGTTCGCTGGAAGATTGGGAGACGGTTATCGAGCCGCTCTCGGCCCGGTATCGGGTCACGGTCTACGACCGGCCCGGCCACGGCTTCAGCGGCACCGAGAAGATCGGATACAATCTCGATCACAATGCCCGCACGGCACTCGGTCTGATCGATGCGCTCGGTTTGAAGGATGTTATCGTCGTGGGGCATTCCTACGGGGGGAGCATCGTGATGGCGCTGGCGGTGCGAAATCCGTCGAACATCAGGGGATTCATCACCCTCGGCGGGGCGTCCTATGAGGTCGCACACATCGATCCGCTCTTCCGCATTATCAGTCTTCCCCTTATCGGGAGGGGACTGGCCGCACTTGCTTCTTCGACGGTGGGTGACGGCATGATACAGGAGGGCGTTACGGCCGCCTTTCGGCCGAACGAGGACGCGCTGCCGCCCGACTATATGGAAACGAGGAAGCGTATATTTCTGCAGACAAAAGTCATCTGTACCCTGGCACGTGAGGAGATACACCTGAATCCGGATCTCCGCGGGATAATCCCGAAGTACGGAGAGATCGGCAATCCATTTATTATCATACACGGCGCCGCTGATCTCCTGGTGCCTGCGGCTGATTCAAGAAAACTGGATTCAATGCTCTCCCGCTCGAAGCTGATAATCCTTGAGGGGGTCGGCCATCAGGTGCAGTTTGTGCGGCCGGAGATACTCATACGGGCAATAGATGAGATGAGGGGGTGATAGTGCAGCGGCTGCTACATCCGCTCCACCTCCCGCGCGATGACCATCCGCTGAACCTCCGAGGTCCCCTCGTAAATGGTGGTCACCCGGGCGTCCCGGTACAGGCGCTCGACCTTGTAATCCGTGGTGTAGCCGTACCCGCCGAATACCTGCAGTGCTTTATAGGCTGAGCGGTTCAGGGCCTCGGTTGCGAAGAGCTTCGCGATTGAAGCCTCTTTCGTGAAGGGTCTGTTGCTATCCTTGAGCGATGCAACGCTCCAGGTCAGCAGGCCTGCAGCTTCCTGATCGACGGCGATGTCAGCAATCATATTCTGTATGCTCTGATGGCGTATTATCGCCTTGTTGAACTGGCGGCGCTCCCTCGCATAGTTGATCGCCTCATCGAGGCACGCCTGTATCATGCCGGTTGCCTGTGAAGCGATGCCGATTCTGCCGCTGTCAAGGGCGGTCAGCGCAATGTTCAGTCCCATTCCCGGCTGTCCGAGGAGGAGATTGGCGGGCACCTCGCAGTCATCGAGAACCACCTCGACGGTATTTGCGGCCCTGAGTCCCATCTTCTGCTCCTCCTTCCCGATGCTGAGACCCTTCGTCTCACGGGGAATGAGAAAAGCGCTGAGGCCGCTCTTTCCGGATGCGGTTCGTGCAATCAGAAGAAAAATCCCTGCATATGATCCGTTGGTGATGAACTGTTTCGCGCCATTGATGATGTATCGGTCTCCCTTCTTCGTTGCCGTGGTTTTCAGGCTCGACGGGTCGGAGCCTGCTTCGGACTCGGTCAGCGCAAAGGCGCCGATGTGCTCACCGGAGGCCATGGGGATGAGGTACTGCCGCCGCTGCTCATCTGTTCCGAAATGCAGTATCGGCTCTGCGGTGAGATTGGTGACGCTCAGGGTTACCGCAACCGAGGCACAGGAGTAGGCAATCTCCTGCAGGGCGAGGCTGTAGCTGACCGCTCCCGCAGCGGATCCACCGAACCGCTCCGGAATCATCATTCCGAAGAGGCCGAGCGCACCCAGCTTTTTGATTATCGCAGCGGGGAACTCGCCCCGCTCATTGTATTCCTGTGCCACGGGTTCAATCTCGCTCCGCGCGAAGTCGTGGATCATCTCCTTGATAATTATCTGTTCTTGATTCAGGGGCAGGTTCATCGTCTATTCCTAACTTGAGAAAAACAGGATTAAAAGAATAAAAGAATTGGACATGATAACGGGATTACCTGACAGGGTCGGTTTTTTGTCCTGTTCATTCAGATCTTTTACAGAATTAATAATCATCATTTGCAATCAAGTAACTGTGTAAACAGCATGTTCGGACGGACGGAATTGTAAACAAGCCTGTCCCGATCATCCTGTAATCCCGTCCAGCTTTTAAAGTTGTGTAAAAATAAAGCCTTGTACCTGATGCGCTACGGTGTGTAAACGGTTACGATCAGCTTCGTTTCTCTCTTTCCCGGATTTCTCAGGGAATGCTTGATACCTGAGTTGAAATGGAGAGAATCGTCCTTTTTGAGATGATGCGTCTTCTGCCCAACGGTGATAATTACTTCTCCGCTGAGCACATAGACGAACTCCTCCCCCTCGTGCTGATAGTGTATCTTCGGGTGTTCCGATCGGGCCGGGATTGACACCCTGAACGCCCTGAGGTGCTTGCTCTTTGCGCCGGGAGTGAGCACATCGTAGAGATACGATGCCTCTCTTCTCTTGAAATCCTCCACCCGCATCCGCTCCTTTTCCTTTGCGCTCTTCGGTCTGGACTGGAGGAGGAGATCGGGATCAATAGCCAGCGCTCGGGATATTTTGAGGATGTCTCCAACAGGTGCGAAATCAATCCCCTCCTCAATCTTCTCGAGATGAGATTTCATCAATCCGGTTTTTTCGGAGAGCTCTTCCAGTGAGATTTTTTCCCTTTTTCTCAATCGGGAGAGCTTCTGTCCGATGGTGTTTTTTTCATGTTTTTTTTCCTGTGCCATGATTTTCTCTCCCTCGATGAAAGATCGGTGATGTAATGAAGCTCGAAAAAGCTCCGGTGGAATTAAAGCCGGTCATCTCCCCCATTGCAACAAAAATAATATTTTCCGTATTCACCGGCGGTTCCGCATCTCTGCACGTCAATCGGCGGTTTCGGCCGTGATTGCTGTGCCGGTGCACCGGCCGATGCAGAGAAGGATCAGGGTGTTCGGCGATACGGTATTGCCCTAATCATTCATACTCCTCATGCTCTCGGAGAGTTTTGACAGGATATCACGATACGGCGTCAGTGAAACGGGATCTCTGAGCTCACGGTTAATTTCAACGAGGCCGCGCAGGACGAACGGTCTTTTTACAATGGCCGGATGCGGAATGGTCAGCTCACCGGTTGTCATGATCCGCTCATCGTAGAGCAGCATGTCGAGATCGATAATCCGCGGTCCCTTTGAGATGGTTCGCCGTCGCCCCATATCGGATTCAATGTGCTGGAGAAGACGTAACAGGGGAAGCGGTTCGATGTTCGTCCGGACGAGGAGTACCTGATTGAGAAAATCCGGCTGATCCGCATAGTCGACCGGTTCGGTTTCTTCAATGCTGCTCTCCCCGACGGGGTCTATCACATCATCGGTGAAGAGTCTCGCCTTCGCTTCTTTCAGATTTTTCTGCCGATCGCCGAGGTTCGTGCCCAGTCCGAGGTATACGAATGCCATTGCTAGAGCTTTTCTCTGTAATCTGGTCCGGTAATCTCCATGATAGTACACATCTCGCGTATACGTGAGAGCACTCTCCCGTTGGAGATGTCCTTGAGCGTCTTGAAGGGATTATTGTTGGAGGTGAGGATGGTGAATTTCTCATTCTCGTATCTGGCATCGATGAGATTATAGAGCGTTTCCTGCTCCCATGCCGAATCACGTTGAATTCCGAAGTCATCGATAACGAGCACGTCGACTTCGGCCAGCTCGTTTTCAATCTGTTCTGCCTTTCCGTAGCTCGGTGAGCCCTCCACAAAGGTTCCCCGTAATCGATTGAAGAATGTTCTTGATATCTTTATAAACCGCCCCTCAACGGCATACCGGGTGATCAATTCCGTGAGAATAATTGCCGAGAGGAGCGTCTTCCCGGTTCCGGGATTTCCCCAGAAATAGAGCCCCTTTCTGACATCGGGGAAATTCATGATGACGTCGTACGCAGCCGTTCGTGCACGCTCCGCCAGCCGGTGAATGGATTCGAACTCGTTGATGAATCGCCATTGGAATTTCTTATCGATTCCCGAGCGAGCATAAATTGCCTTTATCCTGTCTATGTTTGTTCTGGTTTCACGACAGTAGCATTCCCGTATCTCGCCATCCTCGAAGTAGAAGTACGGTGCCACGCCGTTACAGGTGCATTTTGAGAGGATGCACCGGGGGCACGGGCTCAGGGGCTCGCCTCCCGTCTCTCTGTAGTGGGGATCGATGATAATACCGCGGTATTCGCAGTAAGAACAGTACTTGCTTGTTCCCCTCTTTGTTTGCTTTTTTTTCATGATGCTGTGAGTGATGCCTGCACGGTAAATGGGACTGGTGATTGTACGCCATTGCTAACGGCGATTGTGCTATTCCGTTGCGGTATCAGGGTGAAACGCAGAAGCGCGACCGGTTACCGGGAATAGATGTATTACCATAATTACATCGCATGAGTGATGTCAACAAAATTCGAGTCGAGCGGTAAAGGAATTTTTTTGACAGCCGCTCTGTTTGTTTATACCTTTATCGATACGTGGCGTTTCAGAGGAGCGTGATGCTGAAAGGGGCTCCCGGAGCCTTTGAGCGTGAAATTTGTTTGCCGTATGAAAAATGTGCTCGATTTAATCATAATTGCATAATTGCCACGACGGTATAATCTAAAAATTAGTTCGAATTCAAAAAAAAATCAATTTTCGCGGTTGTGATGCCGATAGAACTCTATAGGGGAACGTCCAAAACATGTTTTTGGGTGTTTCCCTGTGGGCATGGTCAAAACGTCGCGTTTCTTTTCATCGTAATTGCCTCTCAGATGATTACGTGGTGGTGAATGATGCCCATACCGGCAAGAAGTGAGAGTTATTCTGCGACGGAATGATGCCATCAGGGGATGCATTTTTTCGTTGCTTCTCATCAGCATTGCTGATACCACATTAAGAACGTTACGAGGTAAATACCTATGAGATCCATAACGAGAGAAGGGTTCCTGACGATTATAATCACCGCACTTATCGCTTTTTCCTTTGCTGTGACTGATTCATCTGCTCAGAAGAATGAGGAGAAAAAGGAAGAGAAGGGGAAGAAGCTGGAAGGGTGGCGGACAGAAGATTTCAAGCCGTATATCAAATCGATGGAAGCGCTGCGGAAGCTGAGCAAGGAATATGCCGAGAAGAATCTTCAGATGGCCATCAATGAGTACGACAAGGGGATGGATATTCTCGATGACATGGAGAATGAGGTTCTGAAGGTTGAAAATCAGAATGTTTCGCAGAAATACCTCAACGAGCGATTTCACTGGCAGGAGATCGATAGGAAAAACCAGCAGCGTCGGCTCGTTTCTCGGCTCAAGTACGAAGCAAAGATGAAGGCGGTTACCAATTTTGTGAAAGCGATTCGCCTCCTCGACGATATTGAGAACCACAACAAGAAGTTCATAACGGAAAATAAGGATTATAAAATCTTTAAGATCAAATTATATCAGGTATACGTCTCAACCCAGTATGATCTGCACAATTTTCTGCCCTGTATTTCCATTCTGGAGCGGTACATCAACATCAATGATGAGACGAAGAACGATATCTGGGCGTATAGCTACCTGGCAAGCTGCTACGGATTTATGGAGGCGGTGCTTGCCAAGTACAAGGGTGCTACCGAGGATGAGATACTCGAATACAAACAGAAGAAGAACCGCTCGCTCCTGAAGGCTGCCGAGCTGAAATACAATGTTGATTCGCCGCAGTACAAGCACCTGAAGGATCTGGTTGAGCGCGATGAGATGAAAAGTGAAGTGCTCAATGAGTTCAGGTAGGAAGGAGATGAATGGGCAGGGCACTCATCTGTACAGGATAACATGAGGCATGAACCCTCTCTCTGATGTGTGTATAACGGAGATAAAATGATAGGCGGTACTGCTGTTCGTAAGAAACGGGGGTTGGTTCACCGGGAGGTGAAGTAACCCCTTTTTAGTTCTCCGTCGTAATCAACCCCTTCTGAAAGGAATAGCTCTTTCCGTCAAAGGTAATCACCACTTTCAATATCCTGTTTTCCGGTATAAAGAGGCGAAGCGGCGAAGGCTGATAAATATTATTGGCCCGGCAATACCGCTTTCTGCTGCTGTCGAGTTCCCATCGCTCGAGCTCGACGATCTGATAGCTGTTCGGGTCGAGCATTATCCTGAACGATTTGATGACGGGCGGGATACCCGTTTCGGTTCGTCCCGCTTCCCTGCCGTTGATGGACACTTTATAGAAGATCGATTCACGCTCGCCCCTGTCGATTACCTCATCAAAGGTCTCGAGAACGAGGTTGTACTCAACGGGACGAGCATATGCGACACGACGTGAATATCGGTACAGATTTCTGAAGGCGTGTATGTCAATGATCTCCGTTTCGGTTTCATCGGAGATGAAGAGAATCCTGTTGTCCACAACACCGGTGAATCCCGGTTCACGCTCGAGGGTGAGGGGGATTGTTCTGCCGCTGGCATCGAGATAGAACGAAACGAGCCCCGCTTCTGTTTTTTTCTGAATACGGTAGAGGGTGTGATCAACGAGCGTTGCATCGCAGACATCCGTTGTCACCGTTTCCATGGTGTTGAGATCCACCCGAAAGAGGATATTTTTCTTCTCGTCACTTTCTGCGACCACATACGCTATGCTGCCGCTTCCGAAGAACCGCCTGATATGCCGGTCTGCTGCCGTAAGGTTTACTTCTGATTCGAATGACGTCCCGTCAGCGAGATTGCGGTATCCGATGTGCCATTGCGTGCTCTCGATACGCTCTTTTCTCAGGTAGTAGAGAATCCCCCGAGAGGAGTATATCCTCCTCACGGAGCCGGGAATATCAAGCTTTTCGATTCCCCCCGGTGTACAGCGGAAAACGCTGCCCGCTACCAGTATGATGTCACCTTTTTGAGAGGTGGAATCCCGTTCCCCCCTCGACGGTACTGTATCCTTCGGCGAGAGATCGCTCCCGGGCATGAGGATGAAAAGCAGTAGACCGAGTGTTATGACAGGGCGATGTAGGTGCATGGCGTGCGGCTATATCTTTTCGAGTTTTCCCTTGAATTCGTTTTTGAAGATTTTTGTTCCCAGCCGGTCATGCTCATCGATAATCTCTTTCAGGATATCCGGTGTGGTGAGCGGGTTGACGGTAATCGCACGCAGGACGACAATTCTCTGCGGCGCGTATCGGGTTGATTCCAGCATGGTTCTTGAGATGAAGCTGTTATCCTCCTGCCTGATGGCGCGGTGCAGCTCGATATTCAGCTTATTGAGCGTGGTGTTTATTTTATGGAGCAGTTTCTTCGTAACTTCATTTGACGGATCATCCTCCCGCTCAATCATGAGATGGTTCAGCCGCTCCTGTATTTTTTTCGGCACAAACCGATAGTTGAATATGAAAAGCTCGGGCTGATTCAACGCCTCAAAGTTGCAGTGCCGCTCAATGAGACCGCGCAGCGAAGCGGTGAGATCAAAGGCGTTCTCGAAGAGGAGCTTGAAACCGTCGGTTCCCAGTATCTTCAGGGTTGTCCACGGCTTGAGGCACGCGAAGGGTCTCGAACCCTCAATGGTGAAACGCCCCTGGTCGACCGAATCCGGTCTGATGACGTAATTCGATGTGTGCTTCAGATGGTTCAGAGATTTTTCGTCCCTGAAGAGTATCATGCCCATGGAGAGGGGTGAGTAGAGAAGTTTATGCGCATCGAAGGTTACCGAATCGGCGGATTCTATCCCCCTGAAGAGGTACCGGTACTGGTCAACGAGGAGCAGTGAGCCGCCCCATGCCGCATCGACGTGAAAAAAAGTATTGAAATCATCGGCAATAGATCGCAGTTCGGCGAGATTGTCGATGTTCCCCGTTTCTGTGGTGCCGGCGATGCCGATAAGGGCGATAACCGAGATGGTCCCATCCCCCTTTTTGTTTTCCTCCTGTATCTGCGTGTGTATCTGACGCAGCGCGGGGATGCTTATCCTGTTCATGGAGTCCACGGGGGCTTTGATGATATTCTGCTCCCCGATGCCGATAATCCGCGCAATCTTGTCAATTGAGTAATGTCCCCTTGCCGAGGTGATGATAAGTGCTTTTTTGCATTTATAATATCTGAAAGCTTCGGCGATGCCGGCCTTTCGAATTCCCGGAAATCTTCCGTGGGGAGGGAATGCCCTGTTTCGTGCGACCAGCAGTGCAGTGAGATTGGAAATAGTGCCGTCAATCGTTACATTGCCCAGGGCGACACGGTGATTCTGTATGTGTTTTTTATAGAACTGAGGAGATCGGTTGAAGATCAGTCGATGAATCCACGAGATGAGCTCCCGTTCAACAAATGACGAGGCTTTGGCCGTTTCAATCTTCACCTGATTCTGATTGAGCGCGGCGATTATCATCTCGAGCAGGATCATGAAATAGGGGATGGCGCTGGTCATGTGCCCGATGTAATAGGAATTCCCTACCTTTACCGAG
>CAZZCF010000165.1:0-9370 GCA_964652955.1 uncultured Leptospirales bacterium | reverse complement strand
TTAATCCCTTTTCGGCCTTCCGCTGCTCGCCGGACTTCAGACTTGATTTTGTCCGCTGTGCATGTGTAGGAACCCCCGACATGAACAGAAGCAATTGCAGTAAGAGCAGGGGAATGATATGTTTCATCAACAGCTCTGTTTTCACGTATCTCTCCTCCCGTGAGTATGATCATAATCGGTGAAATATTTTCGTCAAATATCTTTTTTCAATTGAAAAATTACAATTGATCGGGCACCACAAGCATGATAAGCTTGAGATTCTATCACTATCCATAAAAAATTAGGAACGGAAATGAAGGTATTCCCTGTTATACTCGCCGGGGGCGCCGGAACGAGGCTCTGGCCACTCAGTCGAGAGGAGAAACCAAAGCAGTTTCTTAAATTCTCGGGGCAAGAGTCCCTTATCAGTGAGACGGTCAACAGGCTTCTTCCACTGGAACCCGAAATGTTTCTCATCATCACCTCCAGAAGCTATGAATCGATAACGAAGGCTGCATTGCAGAGTATCGACAGTCCGGTTACGATCCTGGCTGAGCCATATCCGAGGAACACCGCGGCAGCTATACTCTACGGAGCGCTGTTCCTTTCAAAGAGAGGCGAGGAGTCGATCATGATAGTTCTCCCCGCCGATCATTATATCAGTGATAACGCCTCCTTTGTCGGGGCACTTCAAAAAGCCATTAATGCCGTGGAGACCGACAACCTCATCACCCTGGGACTCAAACCCGCTTATCCCGAAACGGGATACGGGTACATCAAGGCACGTGACGATAGCCCGGAAAATGGCGTTTTTCCGGTTGACCGCTTTGTCGAAAAGCCAGACAGCGCGACCGCACAGAGATTTCTTGATGAGGGGAATTACTACTGGAACAGCGGAATCTATATCTGGAAGACATCGGTTATTTTACAGTCATTTCAGAAACTCATGCCCGATCTTTTTAACGCCTTTGCTCCCCTGAGAGATCTCGAGCAGGAACAGTTTGCCTCAAACGACGACAACGTATGGTCGCTCAAAAGAGAGATATTTTCATCGGTTGAGCCGATCTCTATCGATTATGGCATTATGGAACATGCAGAGAACCGTCTGGTAATATCATGTGACTTCGGATGGACCGATCTGGGAAGCTGGAAATCCATTGATGATATTCTTCCACATGATGAAAACATGAACCGAACACCTCAACCGGACAGGGTGCTTTTCTTTAATGCGAAGAACTGTTCGGTTTTCCCCGAAAAAGGGAGCATCACGGTACTGGGACTCTCGGATATCGTTATTGTAGAGTCAGGAGATGAAATACTCGTCATGCATAAGAATGCATCGCAGGAAGTACGTCGGGTTGTTGAAATCATCAGGAAGAGAGAAGGCGCAACAGAGCGATAAAACCATCATCTCCACCGGTTCTCATCCCCTATCTGAAAGACGCCATCACTTTATCGAGGACATTCACAAGCAGCTCGCGATGTCCTCGAACGCTGTCCGAATTTAAGGTGAGAGAAAAGCTCTTCTTATTGAGATTGTACTCTGAGCGAGAGTAGGAGAAGAGCGGCGTTTTCAGCGTATTAAGAAATTCGGCGTGATACGCAAGGGCGCAGCTAATGCATCGCTCTCGCATACCTCTCGACATATCATCAGCCGGATGATGTGCGAAGAGCACATTTACGTGCTTGAGAATCCACGAGAAAGAATCCGGATCGACTATTGCAATGGAATAAAAATACCAGTCATGAACATATTCAATGAGCGCTCTCTTCTCATCAACTGAAAGTATTTCATACGCACTACACATAAAACCATTACAGATTGTGGCTCCGAAAAGTGATCGATCCCGCATATCCGTTGACATAATTTCGGGATGAAGCAGACAGCCCGGTTTCGATGCCTGAACAAATCCCTGATAGGGACAGATATGGGATGTCGGATCTCTGACCGCTCGTCCATCACATGCTGCAGGTGCCGATTCGCCATGCAATCGCTTCGCTGCACCTCTGAGAAAGGCTGCGATGCTGTTCTTGCTGATATCATAAAAATTAAACAGCCCGCAGCAGGCACAGCACCCCTTCTCGGAATCTGGCTGGCAGAGATTAATTCCCTTGAAATTCACAGCGGTTTTATTCCAATAGTGTTTGCCGGACAATGATCACCACAAGTTCCAGATAGGGGATCATTCATGTCTCAGCAAGAATAATTTATGGGCACCTCTGAAAATCAGTATTTACACTGATCACCAAATTGCAAATCTGTTTTATAGATTGTGCACACAGCAACACGACGTCGCACATGCCAGCGTGCACGGGATGTGCGAAAAAAAGCTGGCCAAGGGGTGATCGTATTAATAGCTTTAAGAAATCCCCGTATAGCATTTACGCTCATTATATGAAGATTCTGATAGCAAAACCGGGCGGCATAGGCGACACGCTTCTTCTCCTCCCCGCTCTCATAGAGCTCAGGAGAACCTTCGGTGAAGTCGAAATTGATGTTGCAGGAAATCGAGAGGTTCTCTCACTCTTCGAGAATGCGGGGGTTATATCGCGGGCTCTAAATTTCGAAGACAGGCTCATAACGCAACTGTTTTCTCCTCGCCCGAACGAGAGGGCCCGCTCCTTTCTTGCACAATATGACAGGCTCTTTTTCTTAATCAAAGATGATGGAATCATTTCAGAAAACCTCAATGCCGTATCAACGGATTATATTATCGCCTCCTCCGTGCAGAAGCAAGAGCTTCTTCCCCAGTGGAAATACCTCGCCACCATAATGGGTCTCGACACAATCGATGAAGAATTCTACAGAGAGGCCTTTCCAAAGAGCGGGGGAAAAGGAACAGCGAACAGAATAACCATACATCCCGGAAGCGGGAGTAAATCGAAGCGGTGGCCGCTCGAGCGATTTATCGAGCTCATAGAGCAGCTCTCCCACAAATACCCCTTTCAACTAGAGCTTTTAACCGGTTATGCCGAGGATGACATCTCCCCGATGCTGAAACGTGATGCCATGATCGATACATGCACCCTCCATCATAATGAGCCACTTTCATCGGTCCTTAAACTCATTCAGGAATCACTTATCTTCATCGGCAACGACTCCGGTATTGCCCATCTCGCAGGTTTAAGCGGAACGCCCTCAATTATTCTCTTCGGTCCCTCGAACCCGACGGTGTGGAAGCCGCTCGGTAAAAATATCTCAATTATACTCCCCGATGATGGATCAAAGAATATCGGAAATATCAGCATCGGGCGCGTTGCCGAAGAGCTGGATATTTTTTTTCGAAGATCAGCATGAGTTCCGTCTCCCTTCACCGAGCAGCACTGTCAACGGCGAAAACAACACCTTCAGTGCAACGATTCACATCCTTATCGATTTTCATGAAAATTCATATGAAAATCACTTGCTATATTATTGCTTGTCTTCTTTCTGTAAAATGGATATATTCATAACGGGTTCATTGATGTACAATGAGATGAAACCCTGGATGTAATTTTACGCGTTTCCGTTCATGCGAAGAAAATAGTATGAAGAGTCCATACTGCAATGAGCAGGGAATCCTGATAAACTTCTACGAGCTGTTCAACATCCCCTTCCATGCAAACAGAGATGAAATACGCTCTGCCTTCTGCAACCTGGTGAAAATGTATCATCCCGACATCTCACATAAGAATACTGAGCTCGAGAGAAAGAAGATAGATATCATCATCAGGGGATACAAGATCCTGACGGACGAGAAACGCAGAGATGACTACAACCGGCATCTGATAGAAGAGAATCGGGTCAATGAGGAGGGATATGTCTACCTGCCCAATAAGAGAATAAAATATTCCTTTTCACTGAAAGATCTCCTAATGAACCGTCTCCTGAATAAACGAATGAAACGGAAGGACCTGATATTCAATCTCGGTCAGGATGTTGAAATTTTTATCACACCCGATGAGATGAGGAGAGGCGCTATTTCCTATATTGAACTACCTTCGAGAATGCAATGCCCCCTCTGTTATGGCGGAAATCCCTCCTGCCATATCTGTCACGGTCTCGGACGCATCTCAAGCACCTCGTATCTGGAGATCAGGATACCTCCATACACTGCCGACTCAACAATATTTGATGTCGATCTCATGAGCATCAAACCAGACATTTTCACCAGCTTTACCATGAAGAATCTGCGGATACGGATCAGGATTATCCAGTAAAATCCATCCCGGAAGAAACGCAATATCTTATCGGCATATCACCCCGGGGAAGCAAATCGAATATCGATAGAACCACCGTGCTTATCATCAAATCCCTCAACCCGTGACATAATCCGAACAGGGTCTTGTGCCAGCTTGAGCGATCTCTCCGTGAGATGCTGGAAGGTCGTTCGCCGCAGAAATGTTTCAACGGACAACCCAGAGGAGAACCGCGCTGCACCCCCCGTGGGCAGAATATGATTGGTCCCGGAATAGTAATCACCCACCGCAACCGGTGCATGACAACCGAGAAACAGCGATCCGACGTTCCTTATTCGCGAGAGATAATCAAGGGGATTGGGCACCATCAGTTCCATATGCTCCGGTGCAAAACGGTTTGAAAACTCAATTGCCTCATCAACCGAATCGACGAGGATAATGTGACCGTTGTTCGAGAGGGCTTCTTTCTTAATGCGGTGCCTCCCCGTTCCCGCCGCGATATCTTTCACTATCTCATCGCGTACCGCGGCGGCATGCTTTTCCGATGTTGTCAGGAGTATCGCGTATGCCATCTCATCGTGTTCGGCCTGAGAGAGGAGATCAAAAGCCACCCATCGCGGATTCGCTGATTCATCGGCTATCACCAGAACCTCACTCGGTCCTGCAAGAGAATCAATCTGGATGACTCCGAGGCTGAAGAGGTATGTTTTTGCTGCCGTTACATAGATGTTTCCGGGCCCGACGATAATATCTGACTTCCCGATGCTCTCGGTGCCGAATCCCGCTGCAGCGATACCCTGGGCGCCGCCACACTTGAGAACACTCCTCACCTTGAGCATTTTACATATTGCCAGCACCACATCAGGAATGTTCCCATCATCTCCCGGAGGAGTGATGAGGGTGATATGCCGGGAACCGGCAATCCGCGCCGGAATAACACCCATGAGCACCGACGAAGGATACAGTGCCTTGCCACCGGGTACATATATAGCCGCCCGTTCAATGGGCTGGAAGAGAACCCCCAGCATCGTACCATCATCACGAACATACTGAATGGCGTCCCGCTTCTGATGAAGGTGAAATTCCTCGATATTGTCCCGCGCTTTCATAAAGGCGTCGACAACATCCGCCGATGTGCGCCGATACCCCTCTTCTATCTCCTCCTCCGTGACGAGAATAGATCTGAGCCGAACGCCATCGAACTGCTCGGTGTATTTCATAACCGCCGTATCGCCATTCGCTCTCACATCGTTGACTATGGGAATAACGGTATCGACCATAACCGAGCTAAAGTCATCACCTAATCTGTTGAACATGCCCCGGAGCTCGTCTTCCTCCAGCTCCTTCAGCTTTTTAATCTCAATCATCTTCCATCCTCATCTGTAGAGCTCTACCCCTCCGTTATATGCAATTAATAGGATCGGGTGTGAACTCTATTACAAAGACATGAAAATCCATTCTTGCAAGAAAAAAATGAAATCGGAAAAATATTCAAACCCGATATGCTTACTAAAAATAAAAAAACGGAGTGATGAATGCTTGACAGGTGAATCGGTACATCATACTATACATCCATTGCAACCCATTTCAGCAACATCACAGAGATATAAAAGCACAGTGAGGAGCATCCGAGAGGAGCGACCATGAAGCACTTCCTATTCCTCATTCTTGCCATAACAATACTCTCCCAGGGAACATGTGCGCGGAAGGAAACGACTATTCCCGTATCCCCTCTCGACGAGAACAGAGCACTCGAGCACATTGCTCAAAACATTTATCAGCAATACGATCGTCTCCAGGGCAAGAAAATTGGCATTTTCAACTTCACGACCATTGACGGAAAGGATATCTCGCACGGCAAGGAGCTCGCACAAAAGCTCCTCGAAAAGTTGATGCGCCGTGGAGAATTGCAGTTTGTCGAGCGTGCGGAGATTGATAAAATACTGAAAGCACAGGGTTTTGAGCAGACCGGTATCGTCGATCGAGAAACCGTGAAAGAGAGTGGAACAATTCTCCCCATCGATGTTATGATCAGCGGCACTGTTACCGGGAATGGCACCTGCGGAGAGCTCTCAGTGAAAACAGTAAATATCTCATCCGGAGAAATTTATATGACATCGAGAGTGAAATTTGTGCTCTCGAGACCGCTTCCCTCCGAGGAAAATCCAGCACTTCTCTCTCTCTATCGAAAATCACCGAAGATCCTCGATGCGTTGAACCGTACGTTTTTCATTCTGGAAAAACTGAAGAAAGAGCGACCCCTCATCTTCCTCCTCGCCGTCCTCGATCGGGATGATATTGAGATGGTGAGAAAACACAATCCCTCCCTATCCGTTGCATTGAAAAAAAGGAAGAATGCCACTGAAAGCAATCCGCAAATTCGGAGAAGAATAATTCAACTGAGAAAGGGGGTCAAACTCCTTAAAGAACATGACCCGCAGCGATATAAGAGTATCACCGCCGGAAAAATCGAAATCATACAACGGTCCGGATCAAATCACTAACCACATATAACATTTTTCTTGACACAATATACACGATTTCAACATATGTTATATAGACGCAGGAGAATTGGGTACTGTTCTTTCCATTCCCCGTTATCGCTCATCCCCTCGACCAGGCCTCAACAGAGAAGCCACTGAGAGTGTGAAGTTTCGTATATCATATACGATACCTTACAGCAGGCTTTATGCCTTTCGACCTGTCAGCACCGATTTATGCCATTCCGAGCGAAACAGCGGGATAGAGGAATAGGCGACTACATCCGAGGAGGAAGCGTGTGAATTTCGATAAAAAAATTGTTACCGATGAAAATCTGAAAAAGATTAAAGCGTTAGAAAATCCACATGTCGAGGCGGTAATCCAGAACTGCATCAACCTGTGTAAACCGGCGAAGGTCACTGTTATTACCGACAGTCCTGAGGATATCCGATATGTACGTGAAATGGCAATACGCAATGGCGAAGAAACCCCACTCGCCATGGAGGGCCATACCATTCACTTTGACGGTTACTACGATCAGGCACGAGACAGAAAAAGAACAAAAATCCTGATCACACCCGATATGAAAACCAGTAAAATTATTAATACCATCGATCGAGAAGAGGGCCTTAGAGAGATCTTTGAAATCATGGATGGGACCATGAAAGGGAAAGAGGTCCTCGTACGATTCTTTTCACTCGGACCGCTGGACTCCATTTTTACATTGCCGGCACTGCAGATCACCGATTCATCATACGTTGCACACAGCGAGGACCTGCTCTACCGATCCGGATATGAACAGTTTAAAAAACTAAAAGGCTCAGGAAACTTCATCCATCTCATTCATTCAGCGGGACGCCTCGATGAGCGGGGGACCAGTAAGGATATCGACAAGCGAAGAATATACATAGATCTTCTCGGGAACAGAGTGCTCACGGTAAACAATCAATACGCGGGCAACAGCCTCGGATTAAAGAAACTCGCACTGCGGCTTGCAATTTACAAAGCGCATCAGGAAGATTGGCTGACCGAACACATGTTTATTATGGGTGCTCAGCAAGAAGGGAAAAACAGAAAAACTTATTTCACGGGCGCCTTTCCCAGTGCCTGCGGCAAAACATCAACAGCAATGATTCCGGGACAGACCATCGTGGGCGACGATATTGCGTATATCAGAGTCGGCGATGACGGCAGGGCATATGCCGTGAATATAGAACGGGGTATTTTCGGGATCATTGAGGATGTGAATCCTGTCGATGACCCGGTCATCTACAATACCCTGACAACACCCCGGGAGCTGATATTTTCAAATATCCTGATCAATGATGGAATCCCCTACTGGTTGGGGATGGGTAAGGATCTTCCCGACAAAGGAATAAATTACGCAGGCAACTGGGAAAAGGGAATGAAGGACAAGGAGGGAAATGAGATACTCCCGGCACACAGAAATGCTCGATATACGGTGCGGATCGAGGACCTCGAAAATGCAGATCCGATGCTTCACAATCCCGATGGGGTGCCCATAAGCGGGATCATCTACGGCGGAAGGGATTCGGATACGTCTGTCCCGGTTTATCAGAGCCTCGACTGGAAGCACGGCGTATTCGTGGGCGCCTCACTGGAATCCGAAAGTACAGCAGCCACTCTGGGAGCAATCGGTGTGCGGAAATTCGATCCTATGGCAAATCTGGATTTTCTGGTAGTTACGCTGAACACCTTCATTACAAATCACCTCAAATTCGGACAGAGGCTTCAAGAACAGCCCTTAATTTTTTCGACGAACTACTTTTTAAGAGACGGGGATCGATTTCTGAACGATAAGGTCGATAAAAAAGTATGGCTTATGTGGATGGAAGGGAGAGTTCACAACGAATTCGAAGCGATAGAAACACCTGTCGGGTATATCCCGAAATACGAAGATATTAAGAAACTTTTCAGGGAAATTTTCGATCGAGAATATACACAAGATGATTATATCACCCAATTCTCAATACGAATCAACAGATTTCTTGAAAAATTGAAGAGAATCGAAGAAATATACCTCAAGGAAGATGAGGTTCCTGAAGAATTTATGAACACACTGTTTCTCATCCGTCAGCGCCTCAATGACGCACAGAAGAAATACGGGAAGGATGTTATTCTCCCCACGGAATTCATTCCGTGACGCTTCCCGGTCACCGAGAGGGTGAACACCGTTACCATTCTCGAATCGCCCACCCCCTCTTCCGTGCAATTCGTGCGAGACTCCTGTCGGGACTCACACATATCGGTTTCATTACCCGCTCGAGAACAGGCAGGTCTGAAAATGAATCAGCGTAATAATAGGCACGCTCGAGATGAAATCCTTCTTGCCGACAGTATTCAGCAGCCCGCAGCAGTTTTTCCTCTCCATAGCAATACCTGCCGATGATTCTGCCTGTGAGCTTCCCGTCGGCAACTTCAAGGTCCGTGCAGAGCACATCACTCATATTCAGATAATTTTTTACGGGATTGCATATATAGTCGGTTGCAGCCGAGAGAATGACCGTTTTCCCACCATTGCGATTGTGGAAATTAATCTCATCACGCGCACCTTTTCTGAAGTGATTCACCACCACCTCTTGAAACCAGTTCTGTGTAAAATCAATCAATTCACTTTCAGACGTTCCCTTATACTTCATGGCCCATTTATTAATAGTCTTCTCTGTATCGCTCAATCCCATGCGATGAACAACCGCAACGAAAAGCCCGA
>CAZZCF010000164.1:0-9404 GCA_964652955.1 uncultured Leptospirales bacterium | reverse complement strand
ATAAAAAAGCTGTATGTACAGAAACATACAGCCTTATAAAGCACTTTACCGCAATAATCAACAGTAATGAGCCAGCTGCCGGAATCGAACCGGCGACATCTTCATTACGAGTGAAGTGCTCTACCGACTGAGCTAAGCTGGCTTTGCGCTCAAAAGCTACCGATTGGCACGGTATTTGTCAAGATTTTTCGATCTCTGACGCTCTTTTCGCGAATTAATTTCTGTATTAATAAATCTTGACAGAAAAGAGTGTGATAATAACATGGCACACCGAGCGGATCTATTCACTTTAACAATAATGCATCGTATTAAATTTAATACAAGGGGAGTGGAACGATGAATATAGTTGTCTGCATCAAAGAGGTTCCGGATATGGAATCAAAATTTAAGATTGTTGACGACAAAAAGATTGATGAATCCCAGATTGCCTTTAAAATGAATGATTTTGATGAATATGCGGTGGAAGCCGCATTACAGCTCAAGGAGAAGTACGGTGGTGAGGTCATTATAATCTCGTCCGGCCCGGATAGAATCACCAAAGAGATTCGACAGGCCTTCGCGATGGGTTCCGACTGGGGAATTCACATCAATGATCCCGAGATTTCTGCAGGTGATAACTTCGTGCTCGCTTCGGCGCTGCATAAGGCAATTGCTGAGCTGGGTGAGGTTGATCTCGTCCTCACCGGTGTGCAGGCTGAGGACGATCAGTCCGCCGTCACGGGCGTTATGCTCGCGAGCATGATGGGATTGCCGCACTGCACCAATGTCGTCAAGATCGAGGTCGCCGATGACAAGAAGTCCATGACCGTCAACCGTGAGCTCGAGGGAGGATTGAATGAGGTGATGGAGATGGCCCTTCCGGGGGTGCTGTCCATTCAGTCAGGCATCAACCAGCCGCGTTATCCAACCCTGCCGGGTATCATGAAGGCGAAGAAGAAGAGATTGGATCTTAAAAAAGCTGCCGATCTCGGCCTTTCCGAAGTTGGTGAAGCAGGTTCCAAAACCAGTTTCCTCAAGATGTTCTTTCCGGTTTCGGAGCATAAGGCAGAGATAATCGAGGGGGATCCGGCAACAGCGGCCAAGACTCTCGTTGATAAATTGAAGAACGAAGCAAAGGTGTTATAGGGGAGGTAAACCATGGCAAGAATACTCGCAGTTGTTGATCAGAGAGACGGTGTTGTCAGTGAGGCTACCATGGAGCTCTGCAAGGCGGTGAAGGAGATAGCGTCCGGACTGGGTGCAACACCCGCTGCAGCCGCACTGTACAAGGATGATAGTGTTGCGAATGAAGTGGCGAAATATGTCCCGGAAGTCCTCTCGGTGGTCGATCCGAACCTCGAGCAGTATACCGCAGAGGGATACGCGCAGGCGGTGAAGGCGCTCGTCGAGGGACAGGATGTAACGGGTGTGATAATCGCCCACAGCTATGATGGCGTTGACTTTGCTGCCAAGCTGGCGATGGAAATCGGAGCCGGTATTGTCTCGAACTGCAATAAGGCGGAGGTCCGTGACGGAACCGTCGTCTTCACGAGAAACACCTATAACGGCAAGATTCAGGAAGAGCGTACGGTCAAGACCGATAAATTTGTTGTGACCTTCGAGAAGGGCGCCTACGACAAGGAGCCGGCCGGTGATGCTGGTACCGTAACCGCGGTTTCCGTATCAATAGGCGATCTCAAGCGAACCATCAAAGAGGTTGTCGAGACGATGGTCGGTGCCGTGGATATCTCCCAGGCGGCTATTATCGTGTCCGGCGGACGGGGAACCAAGGAGAAGGACAAGTATAACGATATTATCGTCAGCCTGGCGAAGAAGCTCGGCGGCGAATACGGTGCCTCACGTCCTGTTGTTGACTCGGGATGGACCGATGCGTCACGGCAGGTGGGACAGTCCGGTAAAACCGTTGCTCCCAAGCTGTACATCGCAGCGGGCATCTCCGGTGCCATTCAGCACGTGGCCGGTATGAAGAGCGCGCAGTGTATTGTCGCGATTAACAAAGACCCCGAGGCGCCCATTTTCAACGTGGCAACCTACGGTATCGTCGGTGATCTCTTCGAGGTGATACCGGCGATCATGGAAGCGCTCGGATAAGCAGAATCGTATAATCCATGAATCAGCGAGGGGGTGACGTCAGTCACCCCCTTTTTTATTGGAGAAATGATTTTATTATTAAGGAACCTCTGCAAATATCATGATTAATTTCGTTTTGTTATATTTTGGCAAAATATCGAGGGGACGTGTCTCCAATTTCATTGGAGCCACGTGGCACTCGCTCTCCTCTGTGTTTGATGATTCACGTATAATGCCTGTGCCATGCACTGACGCACTAATGTGCTGAACACGATGTTCGAATGCCGAAGCTGCGCAGGAGGCGCAAATAAGCTTCGGCCGGCGATGACACGGATGTCAAGGAGCCGCCTCATTGAGATATTTTTGCCTTTTACACGAGAGTAGTCAATAGTACGTTTTTTCATTTGGTTTCGATTCTCTCTCTATGAAAAATATAATAAATCTGAAGTGCTCATTTATCAAATCATAAATAAAATGAATGATATAGTACTGAAATAACGATTATAGGGCATTTCGATATCCTCAGCGAGCAGGCGGTCAGGATGACCGCCGGAGCCGCCAAGCACACGATGTGGTATTTGCGGCGGAGCGAGCGAGAATATCGAAATGCCCTATCACTATGCAATTTATTGAGAAGTATCTCAAAAATCATATTTTTCAGAGGTTCCTTAAATATCTGTTCATCGTAAAAATTTATAAAGCAGTTGGAACAGTATTGTAACATCGCCGGATTTCATAATCCACCCTTCTTATCCTGTAATCCTGTCGAATTCTTTCGCTGAGCGCTTGCTATTTCTTTTTGTGCTTGAGCGCCTCGGGATTGATGCAGTTGGGCGGCAGCTCCCCCCGCATCGCCGCGAGAATATTCTCCGCAGCCATGAGCGCCATCCTGGTGCGGGTCTCAACGGTGGCGCTGGCAATATGCGGAGCGAGCACGGCGTTCTCCAGCTCAATGAGGCCCGGCTCGATGCGGGGCTCATTTTCGTAGACGTCGAGCCCGGCTCCTCCTATCTGACGCTCCTTTAAGGCCTCGATGAGCGCTCCTTCATCGACAACCGGTCCCCGCGAGGTGTTTATAAGAATGGCTGTCTCCTTCATCATCGAGAGCTCCCGGGCGCCGATGAGGTGCTTCGTTGCGTGTGTCAGCGGCACATGGATCGAGATGAAATCCGATTCTTGCAGCACTGTCTCGAGATCCGCATAGGATGCGCCGGTATGCTTTTCGAAGTCGTTGTTCGGCTCGATGTCCGTGTAGAGCACCTTCATGTCGAATCCGGAGGCCTTCCGTGCGACGGAAAGACCGATGCGCCCCGCGCCGATGATGCCCAGCGTCCTGCCGGAAATATCCTGCCCGAGAAAGAGGAGGGGTCCCCAGCCGGTGAACTTTCCCTCACGGGTATAGCGATCCGCTTCGACTACCCTTCGCGCCGCGGCAAAGAGGAGCGCCCAGGCCATGTCGGCCGTCGCCTCGGTGAGCACACCGGGAGTATTGGAAACGAGAATTCCCGATCGGGTGGCGGCAGCGACATCTATGTTATCGAAACCGACGGCATAGTTGGCGTAAATCTGAGCAGACGGGGAGGCTGTCAGCACCGCCGCGTCTATGGTATCGGTGAGGAGGCAGAGAACCGCATCGCGTCCCCGTACCTGATCGATCAGCTCCTCCTTCGAGAGAACGCGATCATCGGGATTCACCGAGACATCGCACTGATCGGCAAGGAGGTCGATTGCCGGCTTCGGGAGCAGGCGGCTGATGTAGACATTCCAGCGCTTCATGATTTTCCCGTTTTCGGACGGTTCATTATATAATTCCTGCTGTAGAGATTCACCGCGAAAGTCCCTATGAGCTTAAACCGGGAGATTCCCGTTTCTCAACTCTTGTCTCTGTGCCCGGGTGCTGCACGATCGCAATTTTGATATTTTTACCGTATCACCACACCCGCATGAGAACGCCCGACTGAAGCTTGAAATTGAGGAGGGATCGCGGACTGTTTTCATCCTGCGAGACGTAGCTCGTCAGATAGCGCTCGCCGATGCCGGCGATGAAGATATCGATGAATCTCGTTATCCGGTATCGTAATCGTATGCCGCCCCCGACGCCGAACTGATAGGTATTGATAAAGGAGCGGGCATTTGTCGAGCGTCCCTCTCCCCGCGAGCCCTCGTAGAGATAGGTTTCACTGATATACGAGAAGTTAATGCCTGCCATGAGGTCCGCTCCGAAGCTCCTCCCGTTCAATCGAAGGAGGAGATAGAAGGGAAGGGTGAAGAGAACGCTCCGGGTTTCCATTGAGGAGGAGCCGTCTTCATCATCCGATGTGATCTTCATGGTAAACTGGCCGAACCATATACCCGAATGTATACCGAATCGGCGGGTGAGTATACGCTCGAAGATCAGGCCGCCGCCGTATCCATCGCCCCCCTCCCATTTCTCATCGGAGCTCTCTTCGGGAATCGCATAAGTCTGGCCGTAAAAGAATCCTGCTCCCATCATCACGAGATAGGATTTCTTCTCCTGCCCGGCATAGACCGGCAGCGTTACGAGCAGTAAAAAGAACAGAATTCCCCACTGCAAAACGACTCTTGCTTTCCCTGTTCCGGGGGGCAGATGGGCTGTTCTTATGAGGATTCCATTCATAGCAGTTCAAATCTTCGGAGCGGGTATCACCCGCTCTTCTTTCCGTCGCTCATGATGCAGGTTCCGTTGAATACCGAATTTTTCTCGATAGAGAGGTCAGGCGTTATAAGATCACCCATCGTTCTGCTCCTGCCGAAGAGCTCGATGAGCTCCCGTGCCTTTATCTTTCCGTTTATGGTGCCGTCAACTGTAACGACGTTCGCCGTGACATCGGCATTGACAACTGCTTCGCGACCGATAATGAGATGACCGTCAGTTTCGATTCTCCCCTCAAAGGAACCTTTTATCTTGAGGGATTCTTTAAAGGTGAGTTTCCCTTTGAATTCGATATCTTCCCCGATCACCGTTCCGATTTTATTCTCATCTTCGATGAATTCCTTGATGTCTGCCATCAGTTCCTCCGCGGTTATGATAGGTGACGTGTCTGCTTACTACATAAGCGTCGTTGCGATACACGGAGGTATCGCTCTTCTGCGCAAAACTACGAGGGAAAGGGAGCGTTGCCTCTTTTCCCGATACCTGCGAAAACACACGGGGGAGTTTCTGCAGGTTCGTAACATTATAGAAACATATAATTGAATTGACAATCATGTCAAATAAAAAGCGGGGAAGGGATGATTAATTTATCCGGTTCTTTTATAATGGCGGAGCGCTCCCTCCGGGAGAGATAAGTTTATTTCCAGTCGGCAGACGAGGATATTTTCAGCGTGATGGTTCCCATTATAAAAAATCCTTGCAAAAGAGGCCGCGGGTTGCAAAATGAGCGTTCGAGCAGCATCGGAAAGATGTGCAGGCATCGGCATATCAGTGTATAAGGATGAAAGCGTACGTCTGATTTCCGAGAAGTTTTTGAGAGTATAGAGGAGCACGCTATGGAAGAGATATTGAAAATAGCCAATGAGCTTGGATTGATGCTACAGGGGACGGATATCTATAAACGGTATAGGGAGATATCGAAGAAGCTTGAGGAGGATGAGGAAGCGAAGAGTCTCCTCGAAGAGTATATACAGTTCAGTGACGAGATGTACCGGAAGGAGAAAGCGGGTACGGTCATCGAAGTTGACGAGAAGCAGAAACTCCAGGAGCTCAATGAAAAGATCTCAGAGAATCAGCTCATAAAGGAGTTTCTCGCGACGCAGACCTATTATTTAAATATGACGTTGCAGATTCAGAAGGCGATCAATGAGCCCGAAGGCGAACCGATTCAGCAGTCGCGGATCATCACGCCGGATGATTCGGGGAAGATTATTACTGATATTTAATACAGCATATCCTCAAGAGGTATATTCCCCTGACCGTCGCACCTTCATGCTAATATTATCTTGACGTTTGTAAAGAATTGATAGTATACTGCCGAGTCAAGCGTTATTCTGTTCCTGACAGGCGTGTTATCATCACATAAAAAACAGGGGGTCTCTATGGAGCCGGATATTGATGATATCAAAAAGAAGCTCGAGGGAGGTCGGGATTTTCTCGATAATCTGATGATGAAGATCCCCGGCTTCAGGGGATACGTCGAGCAGACCGAGCTGTACGATGCTGACAGTATCGTCAGAAGCTTTATGGCCGAGCGGTTCGTGAGATTCAAGAAGTCCGTTGATGCCGCGATGAGTGAAGCGCTCAAGCGGAGCGAACAGAAGGTGCTCCCCGACCTGGATTCTCTCAATCTCCTCCTCGAGCGGGTGATGAAGAAATGCCGCTATGCCGATTACGGGTCCTCGTCTTTTTCAGGCGTTCGAATTACCGCCGAGGACCAGGAGCGGTTGCTCGCATTCGACTGGAGCTTAACGCTGATGCTCGATGAGATAGAGACGCTCATGGAGCGGCTCTCATCCTTCGAGGAGCTGGTCGATGCTCTCGCTGCGGTGAAGAAGAAAATAGCTGATTTCGAGAGTTCCTTCGATAAGAGAAAATCGGTTATACTGGAGGTGATATAGATGGCGCTGATTGATGTAGTTCAGTGGGATAACAAACAGGGCGAGATCATCTATCGATTCCAGGAGGGAGCGGTTTCTCTGGGGGCACAGCTCATTGTTATGGAGCATCAGGAAGCGGTCTTCTTCCGTGAGGGACGGGCGCTCGACAGCTTCGGTCCGGGTCGATATACCCTGAAAACCGGCAACGTGCCGATCCTTGAGAAGATAGTGAATCTCCCCTTTGGCGGCTCGTCACCCTTCCCCGCAACGGTTTATTTCCTCAACAAGTCGGAGATTCCCAACCTCAAGTGGGGGACCAAGCAGCCGATTCAGCTCCTCGATCCCAAGTACGATATTGCCATTCCCGTTCGAGCCTTTGGCAACTACTCAATCAGGATTCAGGAATCAAAATCGCTCCTGATGATGGCCATTGGCACATGGAATGCGTACACAACCGAAGCTATCGGTACGGCGCTGCGCGATCAGATAATACTTCCCAAGCTGCAGGATCTCATCTCGGAGACCATGATCAAACAGAGCATTAACATCCTCGAGATAGCGACACAGCTCGATGAGATCGGACTGGCGGGACGGGCGAAGATAGCAGAGGATTTCGCCAGCTTCGGACTGGAGCTGGTGCGGTTTGCCATCGAATCCATCAATGTGCCGGAAGAGGATGAGTCGGTGCAGCGCCTGAAGAAGGTCCTCGCGGACAGGGCCGAAATCCACATCATGGGAAATGAAGACTATAAGATGAAGCGGACCTTCGACACCATGGAGAAGGCGGCTGATTCAGATGGTGCCGGGGGTATGATGGGCGCGGGAATGGGCTTCGGCATGGGGGCCCAGATGGGGAACATCATGCCCGGCATGATGAAGAGCGTCGAGCCCGGTGCTCAGGTGAAGTGTCCCCACTGCGGCGCGATGAATCAGGCGGATGCGAAATTCTGCTCGGAATGCGGCAAGGAGATCGTCCTGTCGAAGACCTGTCCCGGCTGTGGGGCGAAGGTTCCTGCAATTGCCAAGTTCTGCCCGGAGTGCGGCATGAATCTCCAGGAAATGGTGTGCCCGAAGTGCAAGGCGAAGATTCCGCCGGGGTCCAAATTCTGCCCTTCTTGCGGGAAGAAGCTGGCTTAAAATATACTTTGTGCTTTATTTAAACTTCTCCCGATAGGGACCTTAAAGAATTTTTTGACATGATTAACAGGATTTTTAAATCCCTGTTATCCTGTAAATCCTGTCAAATTTCTTTTTCACGAATAACCGAGTGTTAATTCGTTGGTGACATTCTTTTTATTGAATATTCTATTCTCAGGAAGTAATCAATGCCATCGTATAACTGCTCATCCTGCGGCGCCCCTGTCGAAATTACCAACAGATTCAGCAAGGTGCTCGTCTGTCCCTACTGCGGCACGCATCACCGGGTGACGGTTGATGGTCTCGATCCCTCGGGGAAGCATCCCGCTCTGGCGGAGTTCCCATCGCTCCTCAGCATCGGTTCTCGGGGAACCATTCAGGGGAAGCCCTTTGTCGCCCGCGGGAGATTGCGCTATCGGTACGAGGATGGATTCTATGACGAGTGGTTTCTCATCTGCGATAATGAACCGGCATGGTTTACCGAAGATGAGGGGAGCTATACCCTCTATACGGAGATGATAGAGAACCTGTCGGTGCCCGACAACCTCGATGCCGTTCGGGCCGGTCAGAATATTCTCATCGGTGAGAGAAAGATCATGGTCAAGGAGCGGGGAGCGGCGACCGTTGAGGGTGGCGAGGGCGAGCTCCTTCACTACGTCGAGCCGGGTGCTGCGATTACCTATATCGATGGCATATGGAGCGGGAAACGGGTATCGATCGAGCTCTCTGAAGAGGAGATCGAGTTTTTCATCGGGCAGCCCGTTCTGAGAAAGGATATTATCATAGAGGCATGATGCACCGAGGAGGAGTGAAAAGGGGAGTGGCATGAAAGCGCTGAAATGCTCGGCCTGCGGAGGTGATATCGTTAAAACCCATCGCGTTGAAGGGAGCGGCGAGGACGAGGAATACATTCCCATCGCGCGCTGCCTGAGCTGTGGCAAGGAATATGATCAGTACACCAGGGAGTACTATGAATACTTCTCTGATATATTTGTCGCCGATATGGAGAACACGGTCTTCAGGCTGGGGCTCAAGGGGGAGCTCCGGGGAGAGGAGTATGAGATAATCGGGAGAATACGATATCAGGAAGAGGAAGAGTATGAGGTTGCCACCTGGGATGAATGGCTCGCCGTAACCCCGGACGGCGTCAATCACTGGTTTGTCGAGGAGGAGGGGAGGATATACTCGTACGAGGAGTATCTTCCCGAATCGATAGATCTCGAGTCGGAGAGCGGTTACCTGGATTTTGAAGGCAAGCGGGTATCCAGAGAGGAGACGGGATACGTGGCGCGAATTGTCCATGCTGAGGGTGAGCTGCCCTGGAAGCCGGAGATCGGAGAGCCGGCACAGATATACGAGTTCAAGAAGGACGGGTATAATTTCTCTATCGAGCAGTATGAAGATGAGGTCTCCATCACCCGCGGCGAGCATATCTCGCATAAGGAGATCATCGAGGCATTCAGGTCTGAGGACTATCTTGAGTCCTATCAGAATACGGTTCGGATGCGAAAGCGGTATCGGTGGAAAGCGCTGATCTATATGTCAGGTATTCTCTTCTCTCTCGCATATATTATCTGGGCGATCAGCGCCGGTAAAATGGTACCGGATGTGCAGAAGGAAAAGAGGGTTGTAACTGACAACGT
>CAZZCF010000163.1:0-9423 GCA_964652955.1 uncultured Leptospirales bacterium | reverse complement strand
TCTAATTCTGTTGGCTAGGAAGATCCTGGTACACTTTAATTTCCTTCCAAATATTCCGCTAAATTGAATTTGAGGTATTCATCGTGAATACCTCTCTTTTTTTTTATTCTGAGGCATATTATCTCGATGCATGTCTCGATGATTCATTCGTGCTGCTGTGAGAAGGACGGGATGTGCGAAAAAAAAGCCGGCCGGAGGGACATCATATCTGTTTTTAGATGTCTCCTATTTGATTATAATTCTGTCCGGAATCTTGTACGAGGATATATTCGACTTGCACCAGTTGAGAAATTCATCTTCGCTGAGAGGTGCCCCCTTCTTCCGATATAGCGTTGCTTCGGTATGCTCTCTTTTCGTTGCGTCATCGAGGGATTCGATATGACCGGTGACATTCACCTCTTCAACCGACGGATGATTTTTCAGTATTTTCTCTATCTCTTTTGGATATATATTGAAACCGCTCTTGATTATCATGTTTTTCTTCCGGTTCGTAATATAGAAATATCCTTCAGAATCACAGATGCCGATATCGCCGGTGTGCAACCAGCCGTCGACGATATACTCTTTTGACTTTTGCTTGTTTTTATAGTAGCCGGTAATCACATTAACGCCCTTTGCAACTATTTCACCTTGCACGCCCGACGGGGCGAATTCACCATTGTTCTGTATTTGTACCTCGTTGTACGGCATTGGCAGACCGATAGATCCAAATTTGTTTTTTCGGCCGGTGAGATTCCAGGTAACAATGGGTGATGCCTCTGTCAGGCCATATCCCTGTCGAATTTCAATGTCGAAGGTGTTCCTGAAGCTCTTTTGCAGTTCTGTGGAGATTGATTCGCCGCCGGATATCCATGCTCGCATATTCGGGAATCGCATCTCCTCGGTCATAACCTGTGTCAGAAATTGAAACATGACGGGCACACCGCAGAAAACCGTGATAGTGTATCTGTTGAGGGTGTCGAGTATCCTTTTGGGTGAGAATCTTCTCACCAGATAGAAGGGAACCAGATTATAGAGCGGTATGAAGAGCGAGGAGGTGAGGCCGAAAGAGTGGAACAGGGGAAGTGCGGTCAGAAAGGTATCATGTTCTCTGACCAGAAGTGCGGAAGAAGCCTTTGCCGTTTCAAGAATTGCACGGTGATTTATCATGGCGCCAAGGGCATAACCGTCCATTGCCGAAGTGAAGATTATGGCAGTGGGATGTGTTTCGTCAACCGCTGCGATTTCGGTGAGCGGATCTTCGCCCGCGAGTAAGGACATGAGATCGGTGCTTCCGGCACTTTCATCGGTCGTGATGATGGAAGCCGGATCGATGAAAAAGGTATCGTTCACCCTGTAGTTTTCGATGTGCTGTGATTCTGTTATGGCGAGTTTCGGTTCGGTCTCCTCAAGGTAATAGCGAAGCTCATACCGTCTGGCTGCAGGATTGACCAGTATGACGATGACCCCTAATTGAAGGGCGGCAAAATAGGCGTAGAGAAATGCAGGAATATTCCCGATGGAGAGGAGGATTCTGTCGCCGCACTCGATTCCTCTCTTTCTGAACGCATTGGCGAGCCTGCGCGATGTATCGTACACCTCACGATAGCTGATGCTGCTCGTGCCGTAGTAGAAGAAGGTCATGTCAGGCTTTTCTGATGCTGCCTTAACGAGGAGGTAAAAGAGATTGTTCGATTCCATTTCTATTCTTCAGTAACTGTCCGCATCGTCGGTATATTCTTGAATGTTCATGGAGCGATAAGCGCAAATCATACTTGCCTTTATCAAACCAGTCAAATGTTTTTCTCAGTCTGTTCCTCTCGATGCTCATGCTCATAAGTCCTCGTGAGATCGATGCTATTACCCTCGAGAGAATCCTCTTTGTCGAATCCGGTGCTCTTTTACTTGTTATGTTGTATCTCAAGGGTGTCGTTTCTGTAAGGATATATCGGCGCATGCGGGATCAGTCTCATTTTCACTATTCCTTTTTCGGCAAGAAGGTTGTTCACCCGTCCGTGGTTACTTCAAAAGATCTCTTTATCTATTTTCTCACGATACCCGATACCGGTAACAATTATCTGTGGGGCGTATTTCACTTCGTATCTCTTCTGCGGATAGTCTCTGTGGATGATTTATCAATCACGCGCAGTCGATAATGGAGAGGACAAGCCGGGTGGCTTTTATCAGATCTGTTATGAGAATATATTCCTTTTTGGTATGAGCATTCATCATCCCGATGGACAGATTTACTGCCGGTATGCCGGCGCGGTTGAGGATATTCGTATCGCTTCCGCCTCCGGTGGATACCGTTTGTGGTGCGGTACCGATCCGTTCCAGTGCTCTTTTCGCTATGGAAACAACTCGCTGTTCCTGGTTGAGTGAGAAACCGGCGTACTCGAGATTCTTTGTGATGGACGCTTTTGCCCCGTATCGCCTGGCTTCATGTTTGCTGATACGCCGAATCTCCGATTCAATTTTCTTCAGTTGCTGCAGGGAGCGGGATCGGGCTTCAAGTTTTGCATATGCCTCTTCTGCGACGATATTGGTTGCCGTTCCGCCCGAGATGATGCCGACGTTCACCGTTGATTCGGCATCGATTCTTCCGTGAGGTATTCTGGAGATAATTTCAGAGAGAACCCTGATGGCGCTTATACCCCGCTCCGGCTCGATGCCGGCGTGGGCTGCCTTTCCCCTCATGGTGAGCTCCATGGTCATGTCAAAGGGTGCTTCAACGACTATTTTCCCGATTTTTCCGCTGCTATCGAAAACAAAGGCGGCAGTAGCGGTGAGCTGTGAAATATCAAATCCCTTTATGCCGTAAAGCCCGACCTCTTCGGCGCAACTGAAGATGAACTCAATCGGCCCGTGCGGAATCTTCTTCTCCCTGATAAGGTGCAGTGCTTCGAGGAAACATGCAATTGCCGCCTTATTATCTGCGCCGAGGATTGATGTTTCGTCTGAGGTAATTTTATTGCCCTTTATTATCGGCGTTACCTTCTCGCAGGGACCAACCGTATCGGTGTGGCAGGAGAAGAGTATTGCCTCTTTCGAGCTGTCGCCGGGCAAACGGGCGAGCAGATTGAATGACTCGCCGCAGGGATGCTTCTCGTAGGGAACGCGGAGTTTTTGCAGCCTCTTCATAATATACCGGATTACCCCGGCCTCCCGCCAGGAGGGGGAGGAGATTCTGGCGAGATCGGTAAATGTTGTGATCAGCTGTTCCTGATCGGGCGCGTGCATTTCGTACACCTCCTGGTGCTTTTCAGTGCAACCGGACCGTTGTATTCTCCGTATCCGGCGAAGGATCAACCGATTTTGTATTTCTTAATCATGAGGGTGTAATCATCAATCAGCTGATCACGGATATCAGCGGTTTTCCCGTCGGCGTATATGTGGATCAGGGGCTGCACGGCATCGGGCAGTATGAGAATCCAGGAATCGTCTTTGATGATTCGCACGCCGTCGATCAGCTCCACGGTATCGTCCTGCACGGATGTTGTGAGATTTCTCATAACCGCAGCCTTCTCTTCCGAGGTACAGGGTATGGAGATCTGATACAGATTCCCTTTTGGCAGCTCTTCGCATAATTCGTGCAGGCTTTTTCCTTCACGGGCTATGTACTCAAGGATGAGCAGAAAGGTGACCATCGGATCATACTCTATTTCGAGATTGGGATATCTTCTCTTTGAGCTCTCGAGAAAAATATCGTTGATATCCGCCGGTGCTCGCAATTTTGAGCTGGTTCTGATTACCTTTCCCCCGTGCCGTGTTGCAATCTCCTCGAGTGCTCTCGATGAGGTCACCGGTATATTGATAGTTTCGGCATCCTTGTATTTCAGGTAGTAGCTGCTCAGGAGCGCGCTTATGTCCTCGGAGGTGAGAATGTTGCCCGTCTCATCGACGACGGTGACGTAATGACCGTGCGGACCGATCATCACGGCGATTTCCCTGTTCGCCTTTGCCATGCTGACAATGGTATCGATAGCTTTTCTCGTATCCTCTCGGACATCCTCTTCACTCTCATGCTCTTTTACCTGTCCCCGCAGGACGGTAATATTGCATCCGAAGCTGGAGAGGAGATCGGGAAACACGTATGAAGCGGTTCCGTTAAAGCAGTCAACGATAATATCCAGCTTGTTCTGGCTCAGAATTTCCGCATCGACATATTTCTGCGCATTGGTGATGTACGATTCTATATTGTGTGTGGGATAATAGAGCTTTCCCACCTCGAAGGCGTTTTTTCTCGGATAGTCCCCTCTGAAGAATATATTATCTATTTTCTTTTCCTGACTGACGTCAAGCTGAAAGCCGTGCTTGTTGAACATCCGTATCTGAACGAACTGCAGGCCGGTAAAGGGGGATATCTGAACGTACATGCCGAGATCGGCGTTAATGAATTTGATGGAGTATTTGTTAACCGGTATGGACTCAATCTCCATATCGTACACATCAACACCCATTGCGAGAAGTCCGGAGGAGAGCGCCCGCTTTATCAGCCGGGAAGCTGATGAAGAATCTCTGCTGATAATGACCTTTGCATTTTTGCCGAAGTATGCCCCGATTGCCGAGCCGAGTTTTGCACCGAATTCGGGGGTTACCTGTACGTTGAAGGGACCGGAGATCCCTTCGGAATCGAAGAGGGATTTTTTCCCCCTTTGGCCCCATATGAGATCGGTGGTCACCCGGGTGCCCGATTCAATATCTTTATCCGGCCATATGCGGATGCCTGATGGAATCTCCACACCGCTGCCTATCTGGCAGTCGTCGCTGATGACCGCACCCTCGTATATGGATACTCCCTCTTCGAGAACGCAACGCTTCCCGATGATTGCTCCGCGGAGCTCGCATTTCGGTCCGATGATAGTGCTATGCAGGAGGACTGTTCTTCTTAATGATGCGTTCTCCTCTATCACGCAGTTGTTCCCGATAGCGGAAAATTCGGAGACCTCGGCGCCGCTTTTGATTCTGACAAAGTCACCGATGACGACAGGGCCGATAATATGGGCATCGGAGGCGATCTCCACATTCTTGCCTGCCCAGATGTTGTCCCCTATTTTCTTGCCGGGGAATTCGATCTTTACGAGGCCGTCAAGGATATCCCGATTCGCATCCCGATAGGCATCCAGATTGCCGATATCGCACCAGTAGCCGTCGGAGATATAGCCGTACAGGGGGACCTTCTCTTTCTGCAGGAGCGGGAAGAGGTCCAGGGAGAAATCGAATTTCGTGTTTTCCGGCACGTACTTCTCGAATATCTCCGGTTCGATAACGTACATTCCGGTGTTGACCGTATCGCTGAATACCTCGCTCCAGGCAGGTTTTTCGAGGAATTTCTCAATTTGCCCGTCCTCTTTCGTGATGACAATGCCGTATTCGGTGGGCTTCTTAACTCTGGTGAGCACGATGGTGAAGGGTGATTTTTTCTCCCGGTGAAAAGCTATGATCTTGTCCAGGTCGAAATCGATTATCCCGTCGCCGCTCAATACGAGAAAGGTGTCTCTGTAATCGTTCAGGGCCAGCTTGACGCCGCCTGCGGTACCCATCGGCGTTTCCTCAACGGAGTAACTGATATCCACATTCCACTCAGAGCCATCGGCGAAGTAGTTGTTTACGGTTTCGGGGAGGTAGAAGAGACTTATGACAATATCGGTAATGGAATGTTTTGTCAGGAGATTAATGGCGTGCTCGAGAACAGGCCTGTTGATTATCGGTATCATCGGTTTTGGCCTGTTGCAGGTCAGGGGCCTGAGTCGGGTTCCTTCCCCGCCCGCCATGATGATTGCTTTCATGGTTGTGCTCCTTTATGATTCATGTATGTGAGTATTCCTTCCAATCGCTCACCCGTTTATAAGAGCAGCGAGTTTTCTCACGGTTCGATGAAAACAGGATTGCCCGGCAGGCTCACATCCAGAAGTTCGTCGTTTTCATCGATTAAATATGATCGAACGGCAAGCCAGGCGTTCGATACGAGGTGGTCCTTGCTGACCTTCACTGTCACGGTGTAGCCATTGATAACCGGATCGTATTCCGACTCGTTTGAGAAGAGTATCGCAACGGGCGTGTCGATGCCCAGATTGAAGCTGTTTCCCTTAAGAAGGTACACCGCCTCATCGGTTGACTGCATCTCGAGGAGCGCCTCGCTGTCTGTATTAATGAAGATCAGGAAACCGCCGAATCGACCGTTATTCCTGTTTTCCGAATAGAAGATGAGCAGATAATCTCCGCCGGCCAGGGTGAATAGCTCCACACCGCTGGGGGGGTTCACCGGTTGATAGTAGTAATCCTTCATGTCGGCGCAGCAGGTCAAGACGATAAGGATGATGAGAACGGTCGGTCGCATCTGATATACTTTATTGAAAGTCAACCGATACCTGATTGCTTACCGCTTCGGGATACAGGTATCCGAGACTGTGATGTGAACAGAGGAGTACATAGTAGGTACCCTCTGAGAAGGGAGATTTTTCGTATCGTCCCTCGTTCTGAATATAGTAGTGGTAGAGCGTTATCCGTCGAGTCAATGTCGGGTCGTAGTCGTCGGGGCTGAGGGGGTACGACGGATCGGCAGATGCGTATCCCGACTCGGCCACCTGCACCGGCTTATAGGAGCTAATCTGATCGCGGTTCATGCTGATAACCTCAGCGTAGGCATTGTACCCGTCGAAATAGTACTCATCGTTATAGCCGATGAACTCAACAACGATAGAGTCTCCATCCTGATAGATACCCGTTATGAGCGGGGGGGTGAGATAATCGTACCCCTTCTCCGGGACATCCATGGCGCACCCGACGAGCATGATGAGGAGCGGGATCATCGCCCCGATACACGCAGGTATGTATTTATGAATGAGTGAAGTCATCATCGCCCGCATCTCTCGCAAGCATGAAATAGAGTGCTCTTCATGATATTCAACCACAGGACTAGAGCTTGAACAACAGGGTTCCGATGATGTTTTTCTCCGGCACCGGGCCGAAGCTCCTGCTGTCAAAACTGCGGTCAAGGTTATCTCCCACCAGGAAGTACTCCTTCCGTTTCATTTTGACCGTCGGGAGATTATCTCGACGGCTGAAGTTCATCGGAAATATTCGCATATCGGAAGATATTGTTTTCCAGATGAATTTCATTTTTGTATCATTCCTGTAAAAGACCTTCTCTCTTATTTCCAGCGTATCACCCTCTTTCGCAATGATCCTCTTGAGAATCACCTTCTCCGGTTCCACAGGACTCTGTGCCAGGACGATATCCCCGATACCCGGATCGGCCCTTTTGAGGATGAAGATAAGATCTCCCCTGGACAGGCCGGGAAGCATGGAATCATCCTCTATGGCATAGGGCGTTACAAAAAGTCTCATCAGTATATAACCGAGAATGATGCCGGTCGTGAGGAATACCGCCCGTCTCAGCATTGGCATCCCGATGGTGTCTTTTTCTTCTCTATACATTAATCGCTCGGTTACTGTGTATGTGATCGACGCAGCGTATCGATTTATACGGGAGAACCCCTCTGCAGTACGGTGCTTGAAAAGGGCATCTCTCGAAATTGAACGGATCGGTTATCCATGAGGGTAATTATCCGCTTCATATTTATACAGTATATCATGCAGCCGTTCTTTTGTCAATCAGTCGTGTTCGAAGCGGTGTATATTTTTATCAAAAAATGCTTGCTATCTCATTTTCTGAAATGTAGAAAAAGCGCGTTGTTGGTTTTCTCATTCGAGAGGGGAGAAAGGAGTGGGCGATGTCGATTTCATCAAAGGTTAAAGAATCCATTGAGCGTTCATCGTGGATTCGCAAGATGTTCGAAGAGGGAGCCCGGTTAATCAAGGAGCACGGGGTGGATAATGTTTTCGATTTCAGCCTCGGAAATCCCGACCTCGATCCGCCCGATTCTTTCTATACTATAATGGCTGAGCTTACATCGGATAAGACGAAAGGTATTCACGGGTATATGTCAAATGCCGGTTTTCCCGATGTGAGAGAAACCATCGCGAAGCGGGTCTCAGCGGTGCAGGATGTTCGCCTGCGGCAGGAGCACATTATCATGACCTGCGGTGCGGCAGGCGGTCTGAATGTCGTCATGAAAACCATACTCAACCAGGGTGAGGAGGTAATCGTTCCCCGGCCCTTTTTTGTTGAGTACAGTTTCTATATTGACAATCATGGCGGCACTATTGTACTCGTTGATACGAATAGCGATTTTTCGCTGAATAGTGACAATATTGCACGTGCCCTCAATGAAAAGACAAAAGCGGTTCTCATCAATTCACCAAACAATCCGACGGGGAGAGTCTATTCGGAAGAGGAGATACGCTCACTGGCCGATCTGCTCGATCGGCATTCGAGCGGAATCGGACGACCGGTCTACCTCATATCTGATGAGCCCTATCGAGAAATTGTTTATGAGGAGAAAACAGTTCCCAGTATCCTGAAGCACTATAGTCACTCCATCGTCGTGACGTCCTATTCAAAGAAGCTCTCGCTTGCCGGTGAGCGGATCGGATACATAGCGGTTAATCCGTTGTGTGAAGACAGTGATGTCCTTATGGAAGGTTTGATTATGTGCAACCGGATCCTGGGATTTGTTAATGCTCCGGCCCTTATGCAGCGGCTCGTTGCCCGTTTAGAGGGAAGCATGGTGGCTGTCGATGTCTATAAGAAGAGACGCGATCTCCTGACGGCGGGATTGCGTTCTGCCGGATATGAATTTGCCGATCCGCAGGGAGCATTTTATCTCTTCTGCAAATCTCCGGATGAAGATGATGTTGCATTTGTGAGGCATCTGCAGAAATACAATATTCTCGTTGTTCCCGGGAAGGGATTCGGCGGGCCCGGCTATTTCAGGATTGCCTACTGTGTTTCTGAAGATATCATTGAGCGCGCGCTTCCCCGATTTCGGGAGGCTCTTGAGAGCTGGCGGGGGTAGTCAGTACTGATTTTTTTTATGCAGGGTTTGATGAGCACGCCGGGAGAAAGGATTTTAACTTTGAAACTGTAAAGGGGTGAGAGAATGCCGGAAGAAGATGTCATTGAAGAGAATGCAAAACCCGACGAAGAGGGTGAGCAGGAGGTAACGGAAGTTGCCAAGCCAGAAGAATCAAAAGAAGTGTCAGAAATACCGGAGGAGAAAAAGGAGAAAGCTCCTGAGATAGAACCGCAAGCACAGAAGGTAAAAAAAATCAACAGGCTGTCATCGGAGGAGCTGGACAGGATCGTGAAAGAGCTCGAAGAGGCTCGGCAGACGAAATCGGTTTACTATAAGCATCTCATGATGAGGAAGCGGGAACTGGAATCTTCTCAATAATCGTGAAAAAGGCCCCGGGCGTGATCGCGGGGTTTTTCTGATGCCGCATCGCTGACCCTTCTGGTTTTTGCTATTGCGGCGGGACGCTGTCATGATGAGAGGAGACGCTATGTGTTTTCATCCAGATTATCTATGAGGAACTGGT
>CAZZCF010000162.1:0-9433 GCA_964652955.1 uncultured Leptospirales bacterium | reverse complement strand
TTCGCCGATATGTTTATCAGAAGTGAAAGGCATCATTTCGATGAAGCGCAGGGTGGCCTTCTTCTCCTTGAAGTATTCGAAGAATTGATCGAGCTCATCAAGGGTATCATGAAAGAGAACGGCATTTATCTTGATATTAAAAAAATCGAACTGCAAGGCTCGCTCTATATTCGAGAGAACACGGTCAAGATAATGACGTCCGGTTATTTCAGCATATCGTTTCGGTGAGAGAGTATCGAGGCTTATATTCAGCTTACGAATATTCAATCGGTGCAAGTCATCAAGCACCTCATCGAGAAGAACCCCGTTGGTGGTTAAACAGAGGTCGATATCCGGATAGCGCTCTCTTGTCTGTGCAATGATATCGATTAGCCCCTTTCTCACAAGAGGCTCACCGCCGGTAAACCTGATCTTCCGTATTCCCAGTCCGACGAAGATTCCGATAAAATGCACAAACTCCTCATTTCTGAGGACCTCATCGTGAGAAAACTGCTCCACCCCACTGGGCATGCAATAGATACATCTCAGATTGCACTTATCGGTTACAGAGACCCTGAGATAATCGAGTTTTCTATTATAGCTATCGCGGAGCATGCTCACGTTCCGATATCACAGATTATCAAATACTATATTTGATTTCAGGTGGATTTTTTACAAGCACATTATCGACATTCAACATATTTCTGTGAGGAGCGCACGACCCGTTTTATCACATGCATCAAAAGTGTGAATACCATCAGGAAAACGTCAGGAATGATAAAACTCTCATTCTCAACAGATAAGACATTCCGCTGATTCACTGATCGAACCATTGTACTTCATCAGCAAGACAGCTCCCGCCATCTCATCCAGCTCACAACGCTTATCAAAGAAATAATCCGCACCGAAGTCGGTCCAGAGGGTGCGATACTCAGGAGATAGGAAATCAGAAAGCACCATGACCACAACTCCCGGGAATTCATCCTTAATGAGCCTGAGTATTTCGATACTATCACAATCACAGATATCCGCTCCCATAATAACGATGTCCGGTTTTAACCGCTGAAGATATGGTGTGAAATCCTTTTCGCAACCGGAAAAGGTAATATCCACTCCCTTCATTCTTGAGAAGATTGTAAAAATCTCCTCTCGCACCGCTGAACACTCCTCAATAATAAATACTTCCATAACTCGAAACCTCCATCCCCCGGAAGCAGGGGTATCTCATGTACTAATATACCCCTATATTGAAGAATTGTAAATTCATCATGAGCGCAAAATGTGCATCCCTTTTTTCGTGATAGGTTATAACAAATAGTGTGAGGGAGATTTATCGCACTCATTGAAAGCGCCATAAACCGGTGAACACTGTTCCGGGAGGTGAATGCTTGCGACAACGGTTCGAGATATACCGTGCCGAAAGACAATTTTTTGTTGCAGAGGTATTCGGTGCTACGGTATTCTTTCAGAAGCAAAGCAGGTATGAGCCGGAGGTACCACCATCAAGCGGATACTGATCATCTTGATAGTACTTTTCTCCGCCTCGCTTATTACCGTTGATAGCATTCAATCACAGAGGCGATCAGGATATGAGCGGTTGCAGATATGCGAAGGACGGTGCAGGGACAAGCACTGGCAATGCCGTGGGCGTGCTTTGATGATGAAAGGGAAACGGAAGGAGCGATCGCTCGCTATCTGCACTACAAGCTTCATCAGCTGTTTTCAGAGATGCCAGCGGATCTGGCGCTGATGAAGGAGTATTACTTTATCCCTACCGCCACCAGTCGCAAAGCACGGTGATCATAGGGGATACCGCCGAGTGAACCGTAGAGGGTAACCTCGCTGAATCCCGCCTCTGCGAGCAGTTCTGAAAGCTCAATTCCGGAATATAACCTGTGTGAGAAGGTGAATTCAGTCCGCTTCGCCGCATACCTGAAAGTAAACGAAAAAATGATAATCTGTCGTTGCGACCTGCGGCATATACTGAAATGCCTTCTGCGGAATGCCGGCCATTTCACCGCTCTCATACCCGATAAATTTAAAGGGATCATTCACCTTCGGCATCTTCACGTCAGTCCACGTAAATATGCTAAAGGGGATAATGACCGGTTCTCCGAGCTTCTTCCCGTTGACCGTTATTACCTTGAGCAGTGTTTTGCCCGTCTCTGACTTTATCCTCCGGCGCGAACCGTCAATGATAATCCCTTCAACGGTAATTATCTCACCGAGAAACCTTCCCAGCGATCCGACAATTTTTACAGAATCGTTGAGCCGAGTATAGCTGATACGCTGTACCTCATCTCCGCTTACCGCAGCGCTCTCAATACACATAAGGAGAATGCACGATATGAGAAGAAATGGTTTACCTGCTTTCATAATACGCTCCCCCTTATTATATTCATCTGTCTGACTGCCAATCCACACTGAAAAAAGCGTATTTCTGCAGAAAAGAGGATATCAGTGAAACGGATTCATTATGATATGGGCACTTTCAGCAGTACCGGGCTCTCGCTGGAAACAGTGTGATTATTCAGAATAGGACTTTTCTTAATATCTGAAATTCGAAATTAGCGAATATGAATCCCTGCGAAATGGAAGCCGTCAAGAATAATTTGACCGGGTGTTCATTGAACGGTCAGCTTACCTCTTCACTGCTCGAGAAAAGCTCGCGGTTGCCGTAAACCACCTCAAATCACACATTGCTGACAGCGAATTATTACATTGAAAATATTTTTGAGTGTCACATCTGTATATTATTCTTGACAGGAACGGTATTATACTATACTTTAGTTTAGTGTTCTTCTGTCAACAGATCAATCATGAATAAGAAATATCGTACCATCGTTCATGTCGATATGGATGCCTTTTTCGCATCGATCGAGCAGCTCGATAATGCACCCTATCGAGGAAAGCCGGTCGTGGTTGGCGCCGATCCAAAGGGGGGAAAAGGACGCGGTGTTGTTTCTACTGCCAGCTATGAAGCACGGCAATACGGCATTCACTCTGCAATGCCCATATCAAGAGCCTATCGACACTGTCCCCATGCTATCTTCCTGCGTCCTCGATCTTCCCGGTATTCAGCAGTATCCGACAGCGTTATGGAGACCCTCAAGCGGTTTTCGCCTCTGATCGAACCGATCAGCATTGACGAAGCATTCCTCGACTGTACCGGCACTGAAACACTCTTCGGAACCCGGCGGGATCTTGGCATGATAATCAAGGATGAGATGCATCGTGAAACCGGCCTCACTGCCAGTGTCGGAATCGCTTCAAACAAGTCCATTGCGAAAATAGCCTCGGACCTCCAGAAACCGGATGGGTTGACTATTTGCCCCCCGGGGAAGGAGCGCGAATTTCTGTCAAACCTTCCGCTCGATAAGCTCTGGGGAGCAGGTGAGAAAACCGTTGCACTTCTGGAATCAATGGGATTTCACTCCATAGGCGATATTGCATCCTTCCCGCTCAAGGATATGGAAAGGATAATGGGGAAATGGGGAACTCATCTCTGGCACCTGGCCAACGGCATTGACGATAGGCCCGTTGCAATTGAGGAGGGCTATAAATCGATGAGTGAGGAGATAACCTTTGAAGAGGATGTTTCAGACGATGAGACGGTGTACGCGACACTCCTTTCAATAGCCGATCGCCTCTCCCGGAGAATGAGGAATCACCGGCTCAAAGGACGGACCGTGAATCTGAAAATACGGCTTGAAGGTTTCGTGACCTTTAACCGCTCGCACACCCTTCACCGGGAAATTGACGATATGTTTACCCTCAGAGATACCGCAGGGGAGCTTTACCGGAAATTCGACCGAAAGGGAAAACGGGTCCGTCTTATCGGCATAAGCATGAGCAATCTCACCGGCAATGAAGTGAATCAGGAACAGCTCGAGCTCTTCTCGCCGGCGTCTCAGCATGATCGGTCACCCAAAAGGGAGAAGCTCGAAAAGATACTGGATCATCTCAGAGAAAACTTCGGAATTCACGTTTCCCGGGCATCACTGATAAAGCAGCGTGAGGATAAATGATACCTGCCCCAGGCAACTTCCCGGCACGGTGCATTCTCCCACTCCCCTCCCGAGCCGGCAGGAGTCTGCCATCATATAAACAACAAAGCCCCGTTTCCGGGGCCGAGTTTTTTTCGTTCTCACGATCCAATGCTTGAACTCACTTCATATTCCGATGATAACTCCCACGCCAGAGCGGAGTACCGTCATCCGATCGCAGGTTCAACAGAGATGAGCCCTTTTTCACCGTTTTCGCGAAAATAACAGGCTTATCACCAAAGGTAATGCGAGAACCGACTATCTCAACGGTATCACCCTTCGCGAGGGTCATCTTCTTCTCGATGAAAGCCGCAGGACCGAGATGAGCATCAATCGATCCACTTTCAGTCTTTATCGTCAGGTGAATTCCGTGCATTGAACAGCATCCCATATTCATCCGCTCAACTTTGATAATCTCACCACTGACCGTTTCCACCGTCTTTACATCGTAGTGATAGGGCTTCCCCTGCATGTGATGTCCACTGTAGGAATAGCCATATATGGGAAATGCCAGAAGCGCTGCAATTGCTGCAATATATATTGTTCTCTTCATTTTATGCCTCCTTTTTGCATCTATTATTAAAAAATTCAATGAACAGTTAATTTTATTGTTGAACTATATACCCTACCCCTGTATTGTATTTAGTATAACACGGTATTCCCCAATCGGCAATATTTTTTTTGAAAAAGATATGTCCATACACCTGATATACCGCACAGGAGGCATCTCTAATGATGAAAATTGATCACTCGGAAACCAGAAAGGAGAAATATCGTAATCAAAAGCTGAATGATGATCTCATCAAGCGTCTTGCCCGAATCGAGGGGCAGATCAGGGGAATTCAGCGGATGATACAGGGTGACCTCCCCTGCGACGATATCCTCAATCAGATCATCGCGGTGCAATCGGCCCTCAGGGCTGTGAGCACCCGGCTCCTCGACAATCGCATCAAGTCGTGCATAATGGAAAGCATCAACAGCGGTAATCTTGAAGAAATCGACGAGCTCATCGGAACGATTAAACGGATGATGAGGTAGCACCTCTCGTTGATCTTCTTTTGACTGCAGTACGGTCAAACTGATATCCCGGTCATATGTGCTATAGTTGTAAGTAATAACCCTTTTTTTAATCTGGTTATAAGAGAGAGGGCATATCCATAAACAACGAGCCGGGGTATATAATGAAAAGATATATGCGAAAATCTCTCATTATTATTTTATTTATTATTTTATTTACTATTTTTGGAGCCGCCTCCGCCAATGCAGAAAACGCTTCTTATTACCTTGCAATAGCATTTAAGAACAGCCCTCTCCTCAAATCTCAGATGCACCGCTCGGATGCGGCACGGGAGTTCTATCTGAAGGAGAGCTTTTTCAGCAGAAATCCATTGTTCAGCGCATCATATTCAAATGTTCCCATCTCGCAGTGGCCCGCTCTCGATAAACATCCAATGTCCGGCATCAGTATCGGAATTGCACAGTATCTGGCCACGCCCTGGGAGGCTCATTACCGGAAGAGCGCAGTCTATCAGGCCTTTCTTTCAGAGAAAGAGTCAGTTGAGGACGCGAGGAACATGCTTGCCCTTCAGGTTCAGTCAACCTACCATCATATCTTTTTCCTGCAGCGAAAAAAGATCATACTGGAAAAAAACCTATTAACACTGAACGACATTCTTCGGGTTGCTGAATCGATGGTTATGGTCAACAGAATGAGCAGCACTCACTTGCTCAAGCTGAGAGCTGACCGTGCCACACTCAGCACGACCATCATCGAGGTTGAGGGAGCCATTGCGGGAGCCCAGTCGGAAATGGATAAGCTCTGCGGCAAAACCCTGGCATGGAATATTCCCGCTGAAGAGGTGAACGGATGGATGCAACAGAAGGTGCCGGATACCCCCGCTGATTTCAACTATACGCAACATCCCCACTATCGGAAAATGAAAATACTCTACGAGGCCCAGAAAGCCACTCATCAGCTCGAAAAAGCAAAACTCTCTCCAGGCGTAACCCTCGGATTCGAATATCGCATTCGCGAAGAGATACCCATGCGTGATGATGGTGAGGATTTCATTTCTTTTAAAGCATCCACTCCCCTCCCCCTCTTCTATCCGCTCACCGATAGACACAGAATCAACGCCGCGGCTGATAAGGAGCGGGAACTGAAAGAGCTGCTCAGGAAAGTGCAGATCGAGCTCACCACCCGGTGGAGCGGTGAAAAGAGAAACTACCTCAAGCTGAAAGATGCGCTGAGCAAATTCCAGAATGAAGTGCTCCCTGGTTACCTGGCAGCGTACAAGGGTCAGCTTGCGTCACTCTCCGCGGGAAACGTGAATCTCCTCGATGTTCTCGACGCATATAGACGATACCTCGGTGCTTCGATGGACGAAGCCCGGCTGCATCGTGACCTGATGATAAGTGCACTCCGGCTGAACTACCTCCTGCATCATTATCCGGGGAGGATCACTCACAAAAAAGGAGAACGCACCGATGAGAAGAAATAACACGCTAAATCGCCAACTGCGGAGAAGGCATATCCTTACTGTCCTCATCGTTTTTGCACTCGTAATCTCGCTGCACTGCACCGAGGAAGGAACGGTTACCCCAGAAGAAGGCTATTACACCTGCTCCATGCACCCCCAGGTGATACAACATGAACCGGGAGTCTGTCCTATTTGTAATATGAAGCTCACCTTTGTTCCTGCGAGCAAAGAAAAGAAGAAAGAAAGTGAGCAAAAGCAGAAACACGAGGAGATGAAGGAGAAGGATTCGCACGATACCAGAAAAGCTGAAAAGAGAGATCAAGAGCAGAAACAATTTCGTTTCTCCATCGCCGAGAATCTCCTTCGAAATGCAAACGTATACACGGTACCCGCCAGGAAGGAACACTTTTCCGCAGAGAGCACATACGCCGGTCACGTTGATTACGATGAAGCCCCAAACCGGCTCGTCATTATCAATACCAAGTACGATGGATGGATTGAAAAGCTCTATGTCTCCAAAGAGGGCCAGCGGATTCGAAAGGGTGATCGCCTCATGGGAGTGTACAGTCAGATGGTATTCGCAGCGATGGAGGAGTACGTCACCACGTACCAATCGCTCAAGAGCATCTACCATTCACAGAACAAGAGCACCGACGAACTGCGGAAGGATCCAAGCCTCATCGCATCAAAGAAGAAACTCCTCTACCTCGATGTACCACCCGAACAGATTAATGCACTCGAAAAAGCCGGCTCGGCAGAGCGTCTCACCTATTTTCGTTCTCCCATCAGCGGAATTATCGTCAAAAAGAATGTCCTCCAGGGTGAATACATTAAGCCGGGACAGGAGCTCTTTCGTATCGCCAATCTCAGCACCCTCTGGGTCTTTATACACATCTTCGAAAAGGATCTCCCCTTCATTAAAAAGGGGCAGCGGGTAGAGATCGAATCGGCAGCCTATCCTGGCAAAACCTTTTCGGGAAGAATCGATCTCATCTATCCCTTTTTCGATATGAAGACCCGTGACGCGAAAGTTCGCATTATTGTATCAAACCGGGGGCTGTTGCTGAAGCCCGGTATGTACATAGAGGTCACGGTACAATCATCCCTGAAGGAAAAGGTCATCACCATACCGGAGTTGGCGATAATATACTCCGGAGAAAAGAATTACGTTTTTGTTTCACTGGGCGAGGGCGATTTCGAGATCCGCCCCGTAACGGTTCTCACCCGATCCGGAGGAAAGGCGGTTATATCGAAGGGATTGCGGGAAAACGAGCTGGTGGTCGCCAATGGTCAATTCCTGCTGGATTCGGAGGCCTCACTCAAGGAAGCGCTGGAAAAAGGAGAAATGACCGGTCATCAGCATTAAGCGTATAAGACTGAAAGAGGTATCGCAATGCAGAGATTTATAACGTGGTGTATTGACAACCGCCTCCTCATCCTGATAGTAACGGTGACGGTACTTCTCATCGGTTTGTGGAGCCTCACCCAGATAAAGCTCGATGCTATACCGGACCTCTCGGACACACAGGTCATCATACAGGCAACGTATCCCGGACAGCCGCCACAGGTTGTGGAAGATCAGGTCACCTACCCGCTCACCACGAAAATGCTCTCCGTTCCCCAAGCCAGGACGGTACGCGGCTATTCTTTTTTCGGATTCAGCCTCATCTACATCATCTTTGAAGATGGTACCGACCTCTACTGGGCCCGAAGCAGGGTGCTCGAGTACCTGAGCAGCCTGGGGGGTCGGATTCCCGACGGGGTAACTCTCGAACTCGGCCCCGATGCCACTTCCATCGGATGGATATATGAATACGCACTCGTTGATAAGAGCGGGAAGCAGACACTTGCCGATCTGCGAGATCTGCAGGATTTTCTCCTTCGGTATGAGCTTACGGCTGTTCCGGGAGTGAGCGAGGTAGCAACCATTGGCGGCTTCCGCCGTCAATTTCAGATTGAGGTGGATCCGAACCTTCTTTACGAGTATCAAATTAACCTGTCGTCCATTGAGCGGGTATTGAAAAAATCAAATATGGAGATGGGAGCCCGCCTCTTCCAGCAGGCCGAAAAGGAATACATGATACTGGCACGGGGATACCTCCAATCGGTTGATGAGATCCGATCCATTCCCATTCGTCACTCCCAGGAAGGAGCGGTGTTAACGCTCGGTGCCATTGCCCATATCAAGGAGGGACCGGATATCCGTCGGGGCATAGCGGATCTGAATGGGAACGGAGAGGTGGTTGGCGGTATTGTTATTATGCGTCAGGGGGAAGATGTCCCGCGGACAATCGAACGTGTCAGGAACAAGCTCAAGACATTACAGAAATCACTTCCACAGGGCGTGACCATTACCACTACCTATGATAGGTCAAAGCTCATCGATGAGGCAATCGGCAATCTCGCAACAAAGATAATCGAGGAGCTCATCATTGTCTCCATTATTACCATATTTTTTCTCTTTCATTTCCGGTCAGCGATGGTTGCGCTCATCATTCTCCCCCTTGGGGTCATCATCTCATTTATTATGATGCACACACTCGGTGTCGCGGCAAATATCATGTCCATGGGCGGCATTGCCATTGCCATCGGAGTTATGGTTGATGCCAGCGTGGTCATGGTGGAGAATACGCACAAGCATCTTGAGGAGCTGGAAAAAACTGAAACGAGAATTACCGACGAGCTCTACTGGAAGGCAGCGCGGGAGTCAACACTTGAGGTTGCGCCTGCTCTCTTCTGGTCGATGGTTATCATCATCGTAAGTTTCCTGCCCGTCTTTGCGCTCCCGGAACAATCGGGAAGACTCTTCATTCCGCTGGCACTTACCAAGACGCTCGCAATGACCGCAAGCGCCATCCTCTCTATCATGCTCCTCCCCATACTGGTAGGATACTTCATTCGGGGAAAAGTACCCTCAGAAGAAAAGCA
>CAZZCF010000161.1:0-9484 GCA_964652955.1 uncultured Leptospirales bacterium | reverse complement strand
CCACCGCTGATAGTGATCAGAAGCTTTTCTTTCTGAACATGAAAACGGGAGTTATTTATTCTATCATAGATCTTCTTGAGATAGGTGGTGGCCTTTCCAATATGCGTTGATGGTAAAATAATATCGAACTCTTCTCCACCGAAACGTATTACGTAATCGGTTGGACGTGAATTATCCTTGAGAATTTGTGCAATTTTCGTCAACACCTCATCGCCGAATTCGTGTCCGTATTTATTGTTGACAACTGAAAAGTCGTCAATATCGAAACGGATAAACGTGACATTGTAATTAATGGACTTCATTCCTTCAAAGACGCGCGAGGCTGTTTTGACAATATTCGTGAGATACTTGTTGTTGAATTTCAGAAGATTGGTTTTTTCGTCGATGTGTATCTTCTCCTCGAGAAGCTTGTTCTTCTCAACAAGAGAGAAGTAATCCAGCTCTGATTGCCAGAGGTACTCAATCATCTCATCGGTGACCGCGTCATGTTCCATGAGATGTGCCAGAATTCTCAGATTTCTGAGCTGGAATTCAGCGAGTTGCTTTTTATCCACATCTTTTTTCATGATACATGCTTGTGATGACTTGCAAGAGTAACGCAAAAATGATATTCGTCAAGTAAAAAGAAAAACGAGAAAGATATTAATGGTCATTCGTTCCTGATTTTTCTTTTTATTGCTGGCCCCAGCGAGTGCATGGTGAGAGAGTAAATAGATATTACTTCACGATGGTTTCATCACCACGCCAGTGCTCGATTGAATCCAGCGGATAAATGGGCCGTGCTATGCGTTGATATTGCAACTGGAACACATCCACATTGGTTGTCCCCGGTGTCATCACGTCAACGGTCTTCCGGTTGTAAAGCAGATAACGATATCGAAAAGGAAACAGATTCTTAACGACTACGATATCAGCATCCCAGAGGCTGAGCCCGAGATCGGTAAAGGAGTTCGGTTGTGATGATGACTCCGGGAGCTCACTCAGGACAAGGTGGATGCCCTTGTGCTTGAGGATTGCCGTTTTGCCAAGTCTGCTTTCGGTTTTGGAAATGATTGTGCCGGTTATTGACACCGGTTTATTGTATACCTTGTCGAGTTTTCCGCCAACGCTGAGCGTTACGCTCTCTCCGATATTCTGTGCATATGCCTCTCGTGCGGCATCTCGGTCACGGAGCCAGAGATAGGAGGTGAGGTCTGTTCCTTCATCAATGAGTGCCTTGAGAATCCATGTGTTCTCTCCCGGGGCGCCTGCACCAACAGCATCAGATGCATCGCAGAAAACTGTTGTGCCGAATTTGCGGAGGAACCACGCATTGCGGGCTTTCTCGATCGCCTCGGAGGGGGTACTCCCTTTTGCGTGTTTCACATCGCGAACCGACCAGTTACGATCTGCGAGTTCATCTGCGAGCTCTCTGGCGAGATCCGGCTTGTTATCGGTTACCACGATGGTGCTCCATCCGAGCTCCGGATCATCCAGCCAGACGTGTACCATGAAGTTGGAAATACAGAGGACCTCATCCGAATCCTCAACGTCATCCATCCAGCTGAAAATCTCACGCATTGGTGAGAGAAAATCAATGGTCATCCCGCCCCCCTTCAGGAGGCGCATCTTGTTAAAGGCCATAACGGGCTTCACCTTCCCCAGAACAGTTTTAATGAGAATCTCACCGGAATGGTAGCCTGTTTCGAAATGGTCTCGGTGCGGATTGGTCTTATAGCCTACAATGAAGGTTGCGTTTTTAACCTGGCGGCGGGTGATGTTGGCATGCAAGTCATATGAGACGCCGATGGGAATCTCCGTGCGTATCGTATCTCGAATAGTTTTGAGAATGTCTCCCTCGGGATCGCGCATCCCCTCAACTCCCATCGCTCCGTGCATTGAGAGGTAAATGCCGTGGAGTTCTTTCATTGCACTGAGTCCGCTGATGAGTCTCTTCTTGATGCTCTCATAGAGCGCTTGTTCAACCGGGCCGCCTGACATTGAGGTTGCCTTGATAATGGGGACGACCTCTATCCGCCCCTCGCCAAAATCCTCAACCGCTTCGAGGAAGCCGGCAATCTGAGTTCCTTCATCGATGCTTTTCTGAATGATGGCATCACCAGAGAGGAGGTTTTCGGCTTCGAAATCCAGTTGTGTGGTGAGAACCGGGGAGAATGAGTTGGTTTCCTGCATAATCTCGGCAACCGCAATTATCTTAACAGGACCGACTGCTTTCTTCTCCTCTTTCCCACAACTGCCGAGAGCGAGCACGCAGATGGTTGATGCCAGCAAAACTGCACTTCTTGATGTTCTCATCGGGTACCTCATGGAAAGGGAATTCTTCTCAAAGGATATTGAATGCAAAACTCCTCTCTCTAATGAGCGTAAGAGGCTGAAAAGAGCTTACAGGTGCTCCTCAATGACATCTTCAGAATAGATGTCATTCAAATTATGTTTTTTTTACCGTAGCGAAATTTATATGATTTGTCAAGATGAAATTGCTTTCCCCCGGCGGCAGCAATGAGCCGAAGAACTCGGTTACGGGGTCATTGTGTTTCGTCGAATATGTTCAGAAGCTCTCTGTCGTACCACGTCCCGAGGTGATATCCCTCGATGAAGCCATTGTGCCCCCCGTAGCGGTGTATTATCAAGTGGGTATTCTTATTTGTCTTGAGGCCGTGAAAATCGGCTGCCGGGATAACGGGATCGTCCTCGGCGGTGATAATGGTCGTCGGGACAGCGATGTTTATGAGTGCATCGTTGAGGAGGGTGTATCGCCCGAAATAATCCTGTCTATCGCTGAAATCGGTATATCGCTCTAACATGAGATCTGTCATTTCGAGGCAGCTCTTGAGCTTCAGGACATCGGTGAAATTGTACTCTGACGGGTACAATTCCTGTTTCTTCCTGAGTGAACGCTTCCATTTGCGCAGGAAGTACCAGCGGAAGAGCCGGTCTCTGTCAACGGCGGCTGTGGTCTTGTGTGGATCGAGTGGTGGGCTGATGCAGGCAACATGTCGGAGATTTCCGATATGTTCCTCTGCGCATCGTCGAGCAATTCTGAGGGCAAAGTTGCCTCCCATCGAATATCCCGCTAAAAACACATTTCTTTTTGTGAGGCGGGCAATCTCCTGCACGGAGTGGAAGGCCTCGTCGATCAGCGTGCCGAGGAAGAGCCCCTTATTCAGATAATGACTCTCCCCGTGATCGCGGAGGTTCAGCCGGAAGATATCGTATCCTGCGTGAAAGAAAAAACAACCGCTGCTCAGAATATACACCGATGATGCGCTTCCTTCCCAGCCGTGCAGAAATATAATGAGCCCCTTTGATGTTCCGGATCTTTGCGGCGAGTAGAGACCGAGCAGCCGGACGCCATTGCCGCCATCAACGATAATCTCCTGCTCGACATCAATGACGGGATTCTTACGCGGTGCACGAATTGCATTGCTCGACAGAATTGACTGAAGGTATGCGTTTCTCAGCAGCGCGGGTGGATTAAATGCAGTATATTTCATCACTTCAGTTGATACCCCGGAAGATTAATCGTCAAAGTGTGCCGCAACCATCTCCACGGTCATGTGATCATCACTCTTCAATCTTTGAGCGAGTCCGCTGATCTTGGGGAGCTCGTATTCGAAAAAGTATCTGAAAGCGTAGAGCTTTCCACGGTAGAAGTTAACGTCCTCTTCCAAAGTCGCTTTCGAGAGAGCTTTCTCGGCGACACATGCTTGCACGAGCCACTGCCACGCAATAGTGATGATGCTGAATAATTCGAGGAACAGGACGGCATCTGAGAGGAACACCTCAATTTCACCCTTTACAGCGAATCCCGTCAGATGGCCGGCTATCTCATGAAGGAGCTTAAGCGCTTCCTCAAGTTTCTGTCCGTAAGATTTCAGCTCCGTCGCATCGGTCTGCGCGATGGTCTTACGAACCTCTTCGAGGTAAATGGCATATGCCCTGCCATCTTTTATCACCATCTTCCTGCCGAGGAGATCCATGCCCTGAATGCCGGTGGTGCCCTCGTGGATGGGGTGTATGCGTATATCCCGGTAGTACTGCTCAAGGGGGAAATCTTGGCAGTAGCCGTATCCGCCGAGACACTGCAAGCCCTGACTTACCGAGAGGATGCCCATTTCGGAGGGATACGATTTGACAACCGGTGTGAGCAGATCGAGCAGCAGCTCAAGTCGCTCTTTTTCTTCTCCTTCGGAGACGGTTATGAGATCGGTCAGTTTTGCTGCGTAGAGGATAATGCCGAGTGAACCCTCAACGATAGCACGCTGGAAGAGAAGCATGCGCTTGACATCGGCATGTTCGATGATCGGTGTCTGCGGCTTGTTGGGGTCCTTTTCCGTGATCTTTCTGCCCTGCGGTCGCTCCCGTGTGTATTCAAGTGAGGCATAGTAAGCCGCGGTGGCCATGGCAGCGGCTCCGAGACCGACATCGATGCGGGCTTCGTTCATCATTTGAAACATATAGCGAAGTCCGCGGTGCTCTTCTCCCACGAGATATCCGCGGCAATCATCATTGTCACCCATGCTCAGCTGGCAGATAGGAGCACCGCGGTATCCCAGCTTGTGATCGATGCCTGCGCAGTTGACATCATTGGGCTCCAGCTCGCCATTATCGCCGATGCGCTTGCCCGGCACCACGAAGAGGGAAATGCCCTTAACGCCCAGGGGAGCGCCCGGTATTCTGGCGAGCATCAGGTGAATGACATTCTCCACCGCATCATGTTGCCCGGTGGAGATAAAGATCTTCTGCCCGCTGATCTTGTAATATCCTTTATCGGTCGGTACGGCCTGCGTTTTCAAATCAGTGAGGGAGCTCCCGGCATCCGGTTCGGTAAGTGCCATCGTTCCCTGCCATTCTCCGGAAAACATCTTCGGCGTGTAGGTTTCGATAAGCTCCCGAGTTCCGTATGACAGGATGAGATGAGCAGCACCGGTGGACAGGAAGGGGAAGACGGTCAGCGAGTAATTCGCCGCGCTGAGAATGAAACGGCAGACTGCCAGAACAGTATTGGGTATCTGCTGCCCGCCGTGCTCGTATGAGAAAAAGGCGGAAATCCATCCCCCTTCACCGCACTCCTTCATGAATGTCTTTACGGTGGGATGCACCATGACCTGTCCGTTTTCATATCGGGGGGGATTCTTGTCCATCTCCTGAAAGACCGGGTACGAAATATCAGTTCCCATCTTGAGAGCGGTCTCGATTACCATGTCAAAGGTCTCTCGGCTGTGATCCTGGAAGTAGGGGTACTGCGTGGTCGATTCTGAATCCAAAACCTCGTAGAGTAAAAAGTTAAGATTTCTGATGCTGACGAACTTTTCAGCCATAGGATAACTCCTCGAATTCTCTTCATCTGATATTGAGCAAACATGTATACATATTCACTATTACGTCAAATTTTTTTTATACCTGGAATATGCCGATGATAGTCCCCGATATGATTCGCCGCATTTCTATATTTCCCGAGCAGCACGATAGCCGTCATGTATGGCATCGATAAGTCGTCCCGGTTTCTGTGCATCGCCGATTATCTGCGAGGGGATCCCGATTCTTTTCAACGGTTCGACAAGCTCCCTTTCTGAACGGGCGCCGAGAGCAGTAACAATCAGTGCGACCGGACCGAGCGTTTTTTCTTCGCCCTCCTGTTCATAGAAAACGGTCCTGTTCTCGATTCTCTTCACCGCTGCGCCGAGTATAAGGCTGGCACCGGCATTTCTGAGCCGCTTGTGCAGCCAGTAGCCGTGCGCGGCAATTCTCCTGACAGGGGGGGTCGGTTTCATTTCGAGGACTGATACCTCCATTCCCTGCGCAATGAGAAAATCGGCGGTTTCCATTCCTACATATCCTGCCCCGAGAATTGCCGCCGGTCCCTGTGGTTCTCTTTTCCCCATGAGCAGATCCCGGGCATCACAAACCGTGGTGCTGTCGATTCCGGGAATAGCAGGCTTGGTAGGGAGCGATCCGGTTGCGATGATAACGGCATCCGGGTTCCCCTGTCGGAGAGCATCTCCCGTGATCTCCCTGTTTTGAACGGATATATCATACCTGTCGAGTTGATGTACTATCCAGTCGATCCATCCGCGAAAGGGTTCCTTGTGCGGTGGTTTGCTTGCCGGCTTCATCTGGCCGCCCGGCTCGGCATCGCGATCGAATATTTCAACCGCATGTCCCCGTTCTGCAGCGGTGAGCGCTGCGGAGAGACCGGCGGGGCCGGCTCCGACGATCCAGAGGCGTTTTCCCGATTCTGCCCGTTCTATCTCCCCGAGATACTCAAACCCGCATTCAGGGTTGATGACACAGGCTACCGGTTTGAGTTCCAATGATAGCCGCTCAATGCAACCGTTGCAGCCGAGGCACCATCTTATTGAATCGAACTCTCCCCGTATCGCCTTCTCGATGAAATCGGGATCGGCAAGATGCTGGCGACCGAAGCTAATGAGATCGGCGTCACCGCGTGATATCGCCTCATCTCCCATTCGGGGATCGGTGATCCTGCCAACGCCAATGACGGGCACATCGACAAGCTCCTTGATAGCCCGGGCACGGAAGAGGTTGAAGCCGGCTTCGGTGTCCATGGACGGGATGCTGAGATTGCCTGGCGTGGAGTATACTCCGATTGATACATGCAGGGCATCGGCACCTGCGGTAACGAGACGGGGAGCGAGCCAGCTTGAGAAGTCGAGGGTATACCCGCCCTGAACGAGCTCCTCCGCGGAGAGTCGAAAGATGACGGGATAATCGGCGGATATCTCGGAGCGAATTGCTTTGATGATCTCGATGGCGAAGCGTGCGCGATTCTCATCAGAACCGCCAAACTCATCGGTTCGCTGATTGGAAAATGGAGAGAGAAACTGACCGATGAGGTAGCCATGGGCGCCATGTACTTCAACTGCGTCGAATCCGGCTTCCTCAGCCCTCCTCGCACCCTGCGCATAAGCGGCAATCACTTCTCTGATGCGATCACGGCTCATCTCTTCGCACGGTTGTTTCAGCACAACACTGGGAATGGGTGAGGGCGCTTCGGGAGGAGCGCCGGCAAACGCTGCAAAGGTCTCCCGACCGGCATGGTGAAGCTGTAATGCGATACAGCTTCCATGATGGTGTACGGCCTCCGTGAGCTCGGAAAGCCCCGGTATGAAATTATCATGCCAGACGCCGATTTCATTCTCAAATCCCTTGCCCCGGGGATCGACCGCACAGACTTCGGTAATGATGAGGCCCGTACCACCGGAACGGCGGGCGAGGTAGGCAATGAGCTGATCGCTCACGGTACTGTCTGCGTTTCCGTATCCGGTGCCCATCGGCGGCATCACGGCACGGTTCTTCAGCTCCAGCTTATTAATTCTTACTGGTGACAGGAGTTGTGCAAGTTCTTTCATTTTACAATATTCTTTTTTAAGATCTTTCCGTTATGCCAGTGCGCCACCATCCACCACGAGACAGGCACCGGTGGTGTAGGTGGCGGCGTCTGAAACGAGATAGAGTACCGCTCCCGCCATCTCCTCAGGCTGCGAGGCCCGGCGCATCGGTATGTTGGGGAGTATCATGCTCATGAGCTCATCGCTCTGCGTCATCACCGAGGAGAACTTTGTGTCGGTCAGCCCCGGGAGAAGCGCATTCACGCGAATTCCGAAGGGGGCCAGCTCTTTGGCAAAAGATTTGGTCATGGCGACGACACCTGCTTTGCATATCGAATATATCCCCTGCATCGGTGCGGGGCGAAATGCATTTATCGATGCAACATTTACAATAACGCCACCACCTTTTTCAGACATCAGCGTTGCCGCATATTGGCTCATGAAGAAGTAACCTTTCAGGTTTACCGATACCGTTTTGTCCCAGGCCTCTTCAGAGGCATTGAGCACATCTCCGAAATAGGGATTGGTCACCGCATTGTTGACCAGAATGTCGATTTTCCCGTATCGCTCTCTGATCACTGAAAAGAGCTGTTTGATATCTTCCATCTTGCCGTTGTGACACGCCATGGCGAACGCCTTCCCCCCCTCGCCGGCGATCTTCTCCTCTACCGCTTTGAGGCTCTCTATCTTTCTACTGGTAAGGATTACCTCTGCTCCATGTGCTGCCAGCGTTTTACTGATGGCCTCGCCGATACCTCTGCTGGCGCCGGTAACCAACGCTATTTTCCCTTCGAGATTGAATGTGATCCGTGACATCTGTACCTCCTTTCGTCAATGGGTGTAGCTGTTCATCATCCTATTGCTATAGCTTTGATTGTTTAATAACTGCTTGAGCGGTTTCCTCGAGAAACCGTACGGCATAGATGAACATTTCAAACCGCTCATCCTCCGTTTGTTTGTGATAGTACCGATAGTATATCTGCTGGGCTATCCCGGCAAGCCTGAAGAGTCCGAAGCAGTAATAGAAATCGAATAGCGCAACTGCGCGGCCACTCTTCTCTTCATAGCGCTCTATGAGCTCTTTTCTCGTGAGCATTCCTTCCATGGTAGTGGGCATCATCCGGATGAGCTTCATATTCTCTGAGTCTCCCGCTTCGACCCAGTATGCCAGCGAGCCTCCGAGATCCATCAGCGGGTCCCCTATTGTTGCCATTTCCCAGTCGAGGACACCGATGATATTCAGAGGATTATCGGGATCGAGAACAACATTGTCCAGCTTAAAATCGTTGTGGATGATAGTTGGGGAATCGGTATCCTCGGGCATATGCTCATGAAGCCAGTCCATTACTGATTCGTAATCAGGAGCATCTGGCGTTCGGGCATCCCGATAGCGGCGCGACCACCCTTCAACCTGCCGGCGGACGTATCCGGCCGGTTTTCCGAAATCCTCCAGGCCGATCTCCTTATAATCGATCGCGTGCAACTTGCAGAAGAGATCGATAAAATTCTCACAGAGCTTTTTTGCGTCCTGTGAGGAGAAATGCAGACCCTCGGGCACTTCACGTCGCAGTATTATACCCTCTACTCGTTCCATGACATAGAAAGGACATTCCATGACCGAAGGGTCATCACTGTAGACGAGCGGTTTCGGGCTGTAGGGGAAAACGGGATGTATCGCCTTCAGAATGCGGTACTCCCGGAGCATGTCATGGGCTGTTTTCGCCTTTCTTCCGAATGGAGGTCGACGGAGAATGAGCTCATCGTCACCCACTCGAATGGAATAGGTCAGATTTGAGTGCCCGCGGGGAAACTGCCGTAAAACAAACTCACCGGTGAGCTGAGGGAGTGAATCTTTGAGGAATTCCTCAATTTTTCCCGTATCGAGCTCCTCGCCCTTCCTGATCTCGGCTGGTTCGTCTTTGATACTCATGATGACCTCCTCTCATTTATTCGAAGATGGCGTGATGAAGGTTTCAATGAGTCGAATGATGAATTCCGCATATTCATCAACAGTAATGTTCCGTTTTGAGTACTTCCAGCGCTTCAGGTACCAGTCCTGAAGCATTGCCTTTATGAGAGAACCGGTGAGCACGCTATTCTGAACCTCAAAACAATTCTCACGGTTCCCATCC
>CAZZCF010000160.1:0-9496 GCA_964652955.1 uncultured Leptospirales bacterium | reverse complement strand
GGGTGATGATGATCCTTGATGTAGCGCTGGGTTGATGGATCTGATCCGTGAAAGTGGGGTTGATCCGAAAAACAGGACACGAAGTTAAGCACAGATTACGATAATAAGCTTAACGGAGGGTCAAATGAGAGCACGCAGGAAATTTGATAAGCAGTTCAAGATTGATGCTGTAAGGTTTTTAGAGAGCAGCGAGAAATCAGCAACCGAAGTAGCATCTGAGCTCGGTATTCCGAGAGATGCTTTATCAAGGTGGAGACGTGAACTACAAGAAGAGAACTTAAGGGCATTCCCCGGTCGAGGGAATCCGAGAGATGAAGAGTTGGCCAGGCTCAGGAAGGAGTGTACTGAGCTGAAGCTTGAGCGTGACATATTAAAAAAAGCCTTGGCCATTTTCTCGAAAACAGAGAACAAAAATATCAGTTCATAAGAGAGCACAGCGGCGAATTCTCTGTGAAGAAAATGGCCGAAGTATTAACAATATCAAGGAGCCGCTATTATTCCTGGTTGAATTCCCCGCCAAGCAATCATGAGCAGCGGGATAACGAGCTGGGAGTTCTCGTCAAGAAGATATTTGAGGAGAAGAGACGCATTTATGGCAGTCCCCGTATCCATGAGGAGTTGCAAGCACAGGGGCAGAGGTGTTCATGGAAGCTGGTTGCCCGGATAATGCGGGAAAATGGCCTCAGAGAGCGCCAGAAGGAAGCGTAAATTTAAGTTTATAACCGACTCTCGGCATGATTTTCCGATAGCTCCGAACCTGATTGAACGGAATTATACTGTTGAAGAAGAGAATCGATTATGGGTCAGTGATCTTACCTATATCTGGACGCTTGAAGGTTAACTGTAGTTGTGTATCATTCTTGATTTTTTTCCAGGATGGCGGTTGGATGGTCGATGGTAAGTCATATAAGGGCAGAGCTGGCTATTGACGCATTGGATATGGCAGTTGCTCATATAAGGCCATCAGAAGGATTGATTCCACATTCAGACCTCGGGAATCTCGCTGACCAGGGAGGAACCGCTCAACAACATCATCCGCGCTTCGTACCACGCCCTCGCGGCGGTGCTCGGCGGGACGCAGTCGCTGCACGTCGACACCTACGATGAGGCATTTTCGGTGCCCTCCGAGAGAACGCTCCTCCCGTCAGTGCGAACGCAGCAGATCATCGAGGCGGAGACGCAGGTCACGCAGGTTGTCGATCCGCTCGCCGGATCCTTCTACGTTGAGGCGCTGACCAATGAGGCCGAGCGGCGGGTTCTTGAAGAGCTCGATGAGATTGAGCGGATGGGAGGCCTCGTTGAGGTCGTTGACAACGACTGGCTGCACAGCAAGATTGCAAGCTACATACAGCGCGAGCACAAGATGATCGAGGAGGGCAAGATCAAGGTGGTGGGCCGTAATGTCTACACCTCGAAAGATGTTGACCTCCCGCCGATCGAAGCGAGCCAGTTCAGGGAAGACGTGCAGAAGCAGATGATTGCCAAGCTCGCGCGATTGCGCCAGAAGCGAGACAACGAAAAGGTTGAGAATACCCTGAACGCGCTCGTGGACACCTGCAAGAGCGGCAAGAACATCATGTACGCCACCGTCGAGTGCGCGAGGGCGGGTGCCACCGAGGGAGAAATGAGAAAAGCCTTTACCAGGGCATTCGGCACCTGGAGACCACCGATATACGCATAATACCGTGCGACATTGTGAAAGGAGAGGAGGAAGCACACTATGGCCACTAAGAAGATAAAGGTACTGATGGGACAATTCAGCCTGGAGACGCATACCCGCGGCTTATTCGTCGTATCGGGCATGCTCAGGGATGCGGGTATGGAGGTGGTGCTCATCGGCAACGCCACTCCAGAGCAGATTATCGAGACCGCGATACAGGAGGATGTTGATGCCATCGGCATCAGCACCTACTGCGGCGGCGAGCTCCCCCTGGGCAGGGATCTCATCGATCAGGCAGCAAAAAGAGGAATTAAAGAGAGAACGGCATTCATGATCGGGGGGATATTCCCGCCGGAAGACGAGCCGCAACTCAAAAAGATCGGTTTCGACGGCGTTTTCCCGCCCGGCGCGGTCTCCTCGCGTGAAGCGATATGTGACTTCGTCAAGAAAGCCGTCGAATCGAAGCAGAGCGCATAGCGAGCATTTAAAAACCGTACACGGAATTTAATCCGCAAAGGGGGACTCGAAGGAGTCCCCCTTTTATTTGACCCGACACGCTAGCTCCGGAAGCTACCAGCCGATCTGCGTCCGAAATTGCATCACTACAGCGATGGGTTAGAACCCATCGCCAGGAGAAAAAGATCTCCCCACCCTGACCTCATCCCCCTGCCCATGCAAAAGGCCGGGGCGTTTGACACACTCTCGCGAATCATTTCATTCTTAAAAATTCTTCAACGGTCAGTCCGCTTTTACGAATAAGACCGCGCAGCAGTCCCGGTGCAAGCTCTTTATGGTTCGGTACCGACAGCGTCGGACGCGATCCGTGATACACTATAATGTGGCTTCCCGTTTGATGCTCGACTGAATAACCGAACCTTGCGAATATCCTGACAGCATCTTTTCCGGAAATGTTCGAAAGCAATCCCATTTACACGGTCACTTCACCGAGGAAAATGTCAACAGGATGCCGATCGACACGCCTCCCGTGTTTCTCCTCAACCAAAAGCCAACCAGAGATGGCGTCCTTCACGTTTGCGAGCGCTTCGTCAAGTGTTTTCCCCTGGCTCATACAACCCTCAAGCTCGGGAACATCCACAACATACCCCTGATATTCAGGATCATATGTTATTATCACTTTAAAATTCATGCCGGCCCCTTTTCATCTCACATGCAATTATGTACAATAGAACATCAATAAATGCAACTATTATATTGAGTAAGGTGCGAATAAATAAACTGCCGTGCGAGGGTATTGCCATAACCGGGATCGAGCACCGCTTGAACAGTAACAGGCCGAATTGAGGAAAGACCCCGCCCCCTCTCCCGCAAAAGGCCGGGGAGAATAATCCTTGACGGAACGGGAGAGTGCCGTACAGTCATTCGCATTCCTCGCAACAGGATACCTATCATGAAACCAATCATCTCTGTCGCCCTCGGTCTCCTTGCCGTCATTGCCGCCGTGACGCTGCACGGCTCCCTTCGCGTTCCCGCACCCTCAAAGACCATTCCCCTGTCGGGGCAGAAATTTCCCGGGGGTTTCCTCTGGGCCACCGGAGAGGACGCCTACCAGCACGAGGGGGGCAACGACAACAACGACTGGTACCTCTGGGAAAAACGGGACCCGTCCCCCATCGACAATGGAGACCGGAACATACGCGGTATTGATTTTTACAACCGGTATGAACAGGACTTTACCCTCGCGAAAAATGACCGTCAGAACACCCACCGCATCGGCATCGAATGGAGCCGCGTTGAGCCCGAACGGGGAAGGTATGATGAAGCGGCATGGCGGCATTATGAGAATATGCTCAAATCTCTCAAGGACAAAGACTTCACCGTCTTCCTGAACCTCTGGCACTTCACGCTGCCCGTCTGGGCCGCGGAACAGGGCGGCTGGGAGAACCCCGCGCTGATGGAACGGTGGGATCGCTATGTCACGGAATGCGCCAGGAGGTTCGGCCGGTACGTTGACTACTGGAGCACCACTATCGACGCCCAGATATATGCCCTGAACGGCCATGCCGTGGGCGCCATCCCCCCCAACAGGCGGGACATGGACCTGGCCATAACCGTATACCGCACCATGATACGTGCGCATGCCAGGGCATACCATATCATAAAGAAGGAGGCCGCCGTCCCCGCCGGAAGCAGGCATGATAAACCGCAGATTGGCATGATATACTTCTTCTTTTACTATGAACCGCAGGGCCATATTCTCGACCGGTTCGTGTGCCGTCAGATGGACGATATCTTCAACTGGCAGATGCTCGACGCCCTGCACACCGGGAAGATCGATATCGGCGTTCTCGGAACGCCAACAATAAGGGAAACCGACGAGTCCGTTCGGGGCACCCTTGACTGGATCGGCGTCAATTATTACACGCGCCAGATCATATCATTCAACCTGTTCAAGCCCGGCTTCATCGAATATACGGATCTGAAGCGGTATTCCACGACGGATATGGGCTGGGAGATTTATCCGGAGGGGATATACAGAATCTGCAAAGAGCTCGGGCGGCGGTACGAGGGCGTGCCCCTCTGCATCACCGAATCGGGCCTAGCCGACGCTGACGACGACCGGCGGCCCCGCTACATCGCCGACCACCTGACCTGGGTGCACCGCCTCATTCAGGAGGGATGCCCGCTCTTCGGTTTTACCTACTGGAGCCTGCTGGACAACTGGGAATGGGAAAAGGGGTTCTGGCCGAAGTTCGGGCTCTATCGTGTCGATCTCGAGAGCCTTGCAAGAACACCCAGAGGCTCGGTGAAACTGTACCGGTTCATCTCGAAGCAGAACAGGCTGCCCGACGAAGCGGAGTATGCCGGCATGGGCTTTGAAAAGTGAGACCAGGGCAGGATATTCCCCGCGATCCGCTCATAAAAAAGCTATTCAATGCCCAGCCTTTTCTGAATCTCCTCAAGGGGCACGCCCCTGGTTTCGGGCATCATGAAGATGACAAAGAGGAGCTGGAGAACCATCATGCAGGCGAATATGGTGAAGGCATGGCCGCCCGAAATGTCCGCGATGACCGGGAAGGTCCATGAGACCGCTGCCGCCATGAACCAGTGGGTAAAGCTGCCCAGCGCCTGCCCCCGGGCCCTGACCCGGTTGGGGAATATCTCACTGATAAAGACCCAGATCACCGCCCCCTGCCCGAATGCATGGGACGCGATAAAGACCAGCAATCCGGCGAGCACGACCATCCCCCCTGCCGGGGTGAAGTGCGTGCCAAACGTATAGAATGAAACGGCCACCGTGGCGAGGCTGATGATGTATCCCACCGAGCCGATGAGCATGAGCCTGCGGCGGCCGAAATGATCGATTACCGACATGGCAATAATGGTGAAGATCAGATTGGTACCCCCGACGGCAACGGCCTGCAGCATGGCGTCACTCTCCGCGGCACCCGCCATCCTGAATATGTGCGGGGCATAGTACATCAGGGCGTTGATGCCCGAGAGCTGGTTGAACATCGCAATGAGGAATGCCAGGAGAATGGGCTTCGCGTATTTTCGTGTATAAAAGCGTTCGGCGATACGGTGATGTTCCAGGTCAAGGGAATCCTGTATTGCGCGAATTTCCCGATCAACACCGCCGGTATCAGCGCCGAGCTTCTCCAGGATGGACCGCGCATCGGCCACGCGCTTTCTGCCCATCAGCCAGCGCGGGCTCAGGGGATTGGCAAAGAGCAGAATAAAAAAAACGGCCGCCGGCACGGCTTCAACCCCGAACATCCACCGCCACGCGGCATCGCCGAATGCATTCGATGAGGATATCAGGTAATTCGAGAAATAGGCCAGGAGTATGCCCAGCACGATATTGAACTGCGTCACGGCGACAAGGCGCCCCCGCAGCCGGGCAGGGGATATCTCGGCGATGTACATGGGAGAAACCACCGACGCGCCGCCGACGGCGAGCCCGCCCAGGAACCTGAATATGACAAAGGACATCAGGCTCCACGCCATGGCGCTGCCCAGGGCGGAGACAAAATAGAAGACGGCCAGAACGACCAGGGTGTTTCTGCGGCCGAACCGGTCCGACGGCCAACCCACAGCGATGGAGCCGATGATGGTGCCGATAAGGGCGCTGGCCACGGTGAAGCCCAGCGACATGCTGGTCAGATTGAAGATACCGGTCAGTGCATCCGTTGTGCCGGATATAACGGCCGTATCGAAGCCGAAGAGGAGCCCTCCCAGAGCGGCAACAATGGTGCTTCGCAAAAGCAGTGAATTCATAAGATATCCGATCGATGAGTTTTTCTTTTCAGGAAAATCCGCTACCCTGTCATTCACAGGAGACATTTATAGCGCTTTTGTCAAACAATTAACGCATCGTCATCCGGCTCCGCCGTGGCTTCGCAGGTTTATGAACCTCACTTCCCCTTCACTTCCATGGACCGGGAGCTCTCCACTCCGCATTAAATCCATTTCCCTTAATCATTGCATCAAGCGGCCCGATAAGGAACTCCTCTATCTCTTTTGCTATAATCGATAATTTATCCGGCACCTGTTTAATATCATTTTTTCTTAAAAACGCTTTCCACAGAATCTGGCGATCTGACTTTTCGTCATATATCTCATCAGCAAAGAGTGGACGCTCTGTTGGGAGGTCGGTTTTGCGATGTCCAAAAGTTCTCTTCAGCGCCTCGAAGAGATTATAACCATCAAAGGTAAATCGGCGCATCATAATCCAGATATCGTAGAAATCCTTCATCCGGCTGTTTAAAAGGCCGAGCTTAATCATGGCTTCAAATTTTTCGCTGATTACGCTCTCTGCCGGATAGCCTTTCAGATGAGGTTTCGGGAGATCGAGAATTACAGGATACTCTATGGCTTTCGCCCCGGGATAAACAATATCGCCAAATCCTATGTCTATCTGCATCGGAATTCGCGAACGTGCAAGAAATCCGAGAAATTTAACACGCACGCCTTCGTAATCGGCATCCTCTTTGATTTTACGCCCGTGCACACCATTCGAATCAAATACAAGACCATCGGGTTCTACGGGCAATTCGCAAATGTCTTTCATCACTGATTCAATGCTTTCCACCCTATTATCGTAACGTGCCCAGAAATCAATATCGAGCGTTACTCGTCTCTCGGGTATATCCCATACCGTAAACAACAGAGCACCCTTTAAGACAAATGCATCTGCATATTTCGAACGGCTGAACCGGTAAAGAAACCTCTCCATACCCAAAATATTGCAAAACTTCTGCAAAAGGGCGGTTCCTTTCTTTTGCCTTATTTTGCAGGAGGTCCCGAACAGAAGCCTGTATATTGGCAATATTCCTTTTCACAGGAGGGTTTCCAGAACCGGTTTGATAATATGAACAACGCGGCAAATTTTAGCATAATGCATAATCTCTTTCGGCGATACGTTTTTTTCCATAAGCGAAATCTTAAGGGCCTCCCTCGCTATATCAATACCGATTTTATTGCGAAATTTAAAACAATCAGCAACTGTCTTGGCAAGGCTATAAATCTTTACCGTATGACCGCTGATTTCATGTCCTTCCATTCCGGCTTGCCATGCTTCAGGAGCAAAACGGTAGAATTGAACCGGTGGGTACTTGATTCTATTTGCATGAGCTCCCTGCGGGATAGCAATATCAACACGACGGGGTATCTCATTTGTTGCCTCATGAAATGCAAGAGACGAAAGAAGGCATATAACGCCCCTGGGAGCCTGAAGCGATGCGATTATCAGATCAGGGTAAGAATCGGGAGTATAATCTTCGATGCGATAAAGGCCCCGGGCAATCTTTTCAACTTTCTTCTGCTTTTCAAGGGCAACAAGCGAATCAGGGTGAAATCCTTCCTTTATGATAGTCGAAAAGCGTGCCACCCCGCCCTGATTTTTTATAAAACTCATGAGTTCATCTGTTCGTGATTGCATTTAATCAACCGTATAATTTATTAATACTTATGAATAAGTATATATAATTTATACGAATACATCAAGGGAAATTCAAAAAAAATTAGAATTTACGGGCACCCCAAAAAATATTTTTAACTATAAAACCAATAATAAGAAAAGGGTTTTAGATTATTTCCAGCCCACGAGGAGAGACACTGTGCCCTCCTCAACTTTTCCTTGCCAAATGCCTGGAGATTTGATATCATCGCTCCCCTCGATACACGCCTCGCTTTGCTCAGCGACATGTCTCGACAGGCTCGAAACGACGCTCGGGGAGCAGACTGAGGGAAAGACCTCACCCCCCCTACCCCCCTCTCCCACGGGGAGAGGGGGGAGCGTGTTAGGAAATTTCTGTGATAAGGTCGAAACCGCAGATGCGCTTCATCACGACAGCGATGGGTTGAAACCCATCGCCAGGAGAATTTAAGAATTATTATAATATAATTAGCTTTTATTCTTCTCTCAATCCCGATGGGATGAATCCCATCGGGGAAATGTTGTAATCATTAAGAGGTGCAAATAAGCTTCGGCCGGCGATGCCACGGATGTGCCGTGCACGGATGCACCAATGTGCTGAACACGATGTTCGAATGTGCCAAACAGGATGTTTCAATGCAGGGGCGTACACGGAGGTACATAGCCCCTGCCCGAAGCTGCGCAGGAGGCGCAAATAAGCTTCGGCCCTCGATGACACGGATGTCAAGGAGCGGCCGAAGGAGCCGGCCTCTCCCGTAGGATCAAGGAAGGGGAAGGGATAGGGGGTTAGATAAAATTACAATATTTACTTGACGATATAATATGTGTGGTATTATATTTACCACATAAAGATATTGTTGTGGGGAGGTAGGATATGTTCGGAGAATTCATTAAAGAAAAGAGATTAAATAAAAAAATGTCATTGCGTCAATTTTGCAGAGAATTGGATGAAGACCCAAGCAACTGGAGTAAAATCGAAAGAGGAGTAATTTCAGCACCGCAGGATGAGCAAAAGCTGACAAAAATAGCACACATACTTGAAATACAAAAAGACTCCGACGATTGGTTCAAGCTATTCGATATTGCAAAGATAGACGCCGGCAGGATACCGGATTACCTAATGTCCGACAGGGAGATATTGCAAGCTCTTCCGGCATTTTTCAGGACTGTCGGGAGCATAAAGCCAAAACCCGAAGAAATTGAAAAGCTCATAGAAATAATAAGAAAGGGGGGAGCAACATAGTGCCTGATTTTTCAATAATTAAATGCAAGTTCATTCCAAAAAAGGAAATCTGGGAAAAGGCTGATGAACTAGTCAAAGCACATTGGAATTACGGAGAAGTACTGGTTGATGTTGAATATATAATTGAGGGCAAAATCAAATTAGAAATTATCCCCATGCAGGGATTATATGATATTTGCGGAATAGATGCCTACCTGAAAAGTGACTTCAGCGGAATTGTAATCGATAATGCCAAGTATAATGATGAAAGATATGACAACAGGTTGCGGTTTTCCATAGCACATGAGCTCGGGCACTATATTCTTCACGGATACGTATATAAAGAAAATGAATTAACCATAACAACTCCAAAGGAATACTATGACTTCATAACATATTTTCCCGAAAAGGAATACCGATCCTTTGAGTATCAGGCAAATCAGTTCGCAGGAAGATTATTGGTTCCTCCCCATATACTCGCTGAAGAGGTATTAAAAATATACAAAGCACTTGAGGAATCAAATTTAACTCATTTACTTGAAGATGATCAGGATTATGTACTTGAAAGATCCACACCGATGTTATGCAAACCCTTCGGTGTTTCCGAAGAGGTTATAAAAAGGAGAGTTGAAGAAGAGAAATTATGGCCACCGAATATACATAAATGATGCGCGATAAAATACAATAAGTTGAAATTTAAATGTGCAGACATTTATGA
>CAZZCF010000159.1:0-9530 GCA_964652955.1 uncultured Leptospirales bacterium | reverse complement strand
GCAGCCCGGAATGAATTAAACAGTCAGAGCGACATTGATGTTGTTGTTGTTCTTGAGAAACCTGATATGTTCGACTTGATAGGAATAAAGCACGATCTTGAAGAAATGTTTAATCGACGGGTTGATATTGTCAGGTACCGTGATGATATGAACAGCTTTTTGAAAAGACAGATAGAAAGAGAAGCTATTTATGCATGATTCCCAACTGGTTAAGGAGATACTTAATCAGGTTTTCCAGGCGATAAATAGGATTTTGAAGCGCTTTGAGACTGTTACTTCCCCGGATTTCTTTTCGGTTTCGGAAGAAGGCCGTGAGAAGCTCGATTCCATATGTATGCAGCTGATTGCCATCGGAGAGAGCATCAAGAATCTTGATAAAATAACCGAAGGGAAGCTCTTTTCACAATACCCAAACATAGAATGGAAAAAGGTAAAAGGAATTCGAGATGTAATAAGCCATCACTATTTTGATGTTGATAATGAGATTGTATATAATGTTTGCAAGGTTCATATTCCCCTTCTTCTTAAAACGGTGAAAAAAATGCTGGATGAAATTGAGTAGCGGCACATTGATAGTATACTCTGATGTCTCATTTGATATAGTATCATCACATACATCAAGCGAGAAGTTTGAAATAGCCGCCGGAGCCGCCAAGCACATGACGTGGTATTTGCGGCTGAGCGAGCGAGGATATTGAAATGTCCCGGAGCATTACTAAAAGAATATGGTACAAATTATCATATAAATTTTCACTAAAATTTAAAATCCCAACCGGTTGGGATTTTGTCGTGAAGCAGGCAGACGGCCAGGACGAAGTTTCGTTCATGTTATTTTATAACTCGCATTTAATTTTGATCATCTCATTTAAGTTTTGCAATTATATCTTTACAAACCGAAAGCGAGGCAGGATGCCGAGCGCATTGTGCCGAGGACGCCAGGGATGGCATCCGCAGGCACACAGTGAAGGTACAGTTAAAGGAAGTACCAGCCTCCACGGCGCCTGAGTGGCGGGTTTTTCCGCCGTCTTTTTGCCCGGACAAAAAGCGGCACCGCTCCGGTTGCGTAAACCGGCATTTAACCCTCTTTTTAAAGAGGAACCAGCCTTCGCAGACGCTGTGCTTTCGGCAGAAAACCGAGGATATTGAAAGAGCCGGGAGCACGCGTAACGGAAATATCATCCCAAGACTTACTTTAGATATAATAAATATATTCCCTCGGGAAGCGAACTACGATTTCGTGCTCATCTTTATGGCCATAAAGTCTCTATCGCTGATAAAAAGATATGAACCGATAATCTTCAGGTACTTGTTCTCGTAGGGGCTGTATACCTTATCCGCCCGGGCAATCCGAAAGAGTTCGGTCAGGAGCTCCTTCCTCTCAGCCTCATCTGTTGAATCGGTGACGATCCTGCCGAGATAGGCGATATCGAAATGGGTGTCGGGAATATTCAACAGCTCCGAGGCAACATCCCCCGCGCGCTCTTTCGGTATACTGCACGCTCTGCACACCATATCCTCGAATGCGCTGCGCTCTTTTTCGTGAAATTCCATATCCGAGTGTATCAAAATTATCGCCAGGCCCAGCTTAGCGGCAATGAGCTCAAGCTCCGGCAGCCGGTCATCACCGAGGAGCTCCCGCAAGTGCGGCGCAATAGGATTCATCGAATATTCCCGTGAGTCATCTTGAATGGTGTCGCTCTTCTTCCGTACGAGCGAGCTGTGGATCCGCTTTATTACATTCCCGAAGATTGATGCTGAACCGCTCTTCAGTTTCTTCTCGAAGATATCGACGATCGCCTTCTCTTCCTTCTGCAAGATGTCGTCGGCCTCAACGATATCCCTGATCGCTCGTAAAAACTTCTTCTTCTCTTTTCCCGAGACTATCTCTGCCAAAAGGGCATCAATTACTTCATTGACCTCCTCCCCTGATGCTTTATGCAGCCCGTAAAAGCTGATCTCCCGCCACTCCTCCTCGGTGATGCAGTTTTCATAGATGAGGCTCTTTATGAGATCGATCTCCGTCTGATCTATTGAGTCGTCCGCATGTGCGAGAATCATCAAGAGCTTCAGAAAGAGGATCTGTACCCTGCGGGCTTCCTGATCCTGAATGTATCCCGGGTTCTGAAAGATGCTCGCAACGGGATTCTTATTCCTTCTACTACTCATCCTGCCGAGCCTTGTTTTCAGATCTTCGAACATTATCGTCTCCTCCTCATGAAAAGGCACACTGCACTATTATCCCGCCGGTACATTCTTTCAATAAAAATATAGCACACCTGTTATTTAATATCACCCTTCCATCGGTGCCCTGGTCTACAGACGACCTATTGTGCGATTCGGAGTCCCTCACGCTGGATTAATTTCTTACTGCTTCACAATAACGTCCAAAAACGATCTTCTCATCTGCGGGGCATCCTCAAACAGCAGATCCCCGGAAAAAATTCATGGCTCGTTCATGAAATATCATCTCATATCCGAACAGGAAAGCGTACAGAATAAATGAAGCATAAGATCACTTCAAACGAAAAATAGTGTCTCGTGCACGATAATATCATCCGGGATGTTTAACGATGATTTGGAATGAAGCGGTCTGCCTCAAGCTGTTTCACCAGCCGTCACGTAAAGAAAATGGTTCTGAGGGTTCCTCTGAGCCGGAACTGCAGCAGGCGGCTGTAGAAACTCACCCGCGAGCCGAATCCGATCGTTACGACAACAGAAATAATCGATATCAACGAGAGCGATATAAAGACCCAGCTCCCGGCGAGCCTGTTTGCGACCGTGTTCGCAAAAGCGAGTACCGGCGAGTACTCCGGAGGGATCTTTACGGCAAACGATACCGTGTACGGTTTTGTCCAGTAATACCTCTTCACTCCCCCCTCGACCTTGCTGTACTTCGCCTTCACGCCGAGATAGTATTCGCCATCCGTGAGCCCTTTTACCCGCACTATTTTCTTTTTCAGGTTGATCTTATCACGCAGGGGCCTGCTTGCGGTATCGACGACAATCGAATACCCCACAATGTCCCGCGGATTGAGGTTGCGTGCGGTTATCACCGCATCGAATTCAGCTTTCCTGTACGTGAGCGCAGGATCGAAGGGAAGAGCGAGGGTAACGGAGGGTATCCTCACCAGCGGCATCTCATCGCCTTCACGGTACATCTTCTGCTCAAAATCCCTCGTCAGGAGATCATAGACAGCGGGATCAATCGGCCCGGCCTTCCCGACGATGATCTCATAGGCGGTGAGCCTGCTCCGGTTATTGGTCTTGTCAATGGAGCGTATCTTGAAAAAATATCTCCCCTCTTCGAGATTCTCAAATTTCTCGTCGAGCTCCGTGGTAAACTCATCCGGCACCTTCAGGGGATCGGGTGAAAGGCTGTAGACGAATCCCTTCAGGCGCTCCGGTATCTCCACCGCCCATCTGAATTTGGGCGATCGGCTCTTGACCGCAACCCCTTCAGGATGTGTCTGCGAGGTCACCACCGGGGGGACCGGCGGGTTCTGGCTCACCTTGAGCGGATAGTGTATCGTCCGGCTGAGATTCCCCGCTCCATCAACAGCCCTGATATGAAAGTAGTTCACTCCATCTTCGAGACCGGCGATACGCGTCATGGTGATATTGGTCTTATAATTCTGAACCGTCGGGTTGAAGTCCGGAATCGTATTGTCAATGGCGGCAAATCCGACAATTCCCGATTCATCCTTCGGGATCGTCCATTCAATCTGTGCGGTCGATGACCGACGCCACGTATCGGGCGGGTGGGTTATAGAAGTAACCCGCGGGGATTCGACATAGATGTCCGAATACTTGGCAACAATCCTCCCCCCCTGCTCCCAGCACACAACAGCCGCTCTCCCGATAGAAACCGAAGTGGGTCTCCTGGCCGAGACGTTGGCTCCCGATATCTGCACCTCGTCAAGCGGTTTCAACTCCCCGATGGAGTACTTCCGGGCAAAGATTGCCGGCTCCCCCTTGCGGGTATCATACCAGAAGATAACGAGCTCATCGCTATTGGAAGCCACTATCTGAGGAGCATAGCAGTTGGCGTTGGTGGTCGAAATCTTAATTGGCCGCTCAAGCCAGGTGCTGCCCCCCTCATAGCCTTTGAGGAGGTAGATTGACCAGTTCACATCCTCGTTGTTCTGATAGGCGAGGTAGAGAACTCCTTTATACAGGACAATGGAAGGCGATGCGTCATTGGCGGAGCTCAGGGTGATTTTACTCTGTGAGCTCCAGCTCTCTCCGTAATCGGATGACGTGATGAGAAAGAGGTCATCCGAGAGAATGCCATACTGCTCCCCCTTCCCCTGCCAGACAATATAGATGCTTCTTCCGGAGAAGTATATCGAGGGGAAGAGGGCAATTCGCAATCCACCGTACAGTTCGGCAATCGCCTGTCCCTTCTGAAAAAGCTTTTCATCACTGCTGATGGCGTGGTACAGGGTGAGAATCCCACCGGCATATGCATGGTAGAAGAGATGAAGAACCCCGCGGTTATCGTAAAAAACCTGCGGCACCATCTCCGTCTCCGACACCGTCTCCGGATCCATAAAGATAGGCCGCGGCTGAGTCCAGGTCGCACCCATATCGGTCGAATATGCATAGAAGAGCTTGGAGAGTGATGAGTCCCTCTGGAAATCCTGCCAGGCAGCCGTCAGATGGCCATTGCTCGAAATAGCAACATGCGGAATGTTATTAATGCTCGAGCTCACTGTTGCGATTCGAATCGGGGCAAGGAAAGAAGCTCCCCCGTTGAAGGAAACGGTAACATATATCCCCCTCTGATCGCCCGTCTTCCCTTCATAAACGGCCGCAATGAAGTTGCCCCGCGAAGCGATCCTGACATTCCGGGCAGATGCACTGACGGGAGAAATGGCAAAGGTCCTGTCCCACCCGACAGGAGAGGTCACGACGTCCCGGGCATAGAAAACGACCCCTCCCGCCATGACCACCACTCCCAGGAGCACAACAAACCAGATACAGTGCCTGACAAAGGGGAACCGAAAGGAGAGGTTAAAGAGATATGATATCAGCCTGTTCATTTCTTCATGAGTACCGCATACAATTTATACTTGCAACCCTTTTTCTCGAGTCTCCACCGGGGGAGCATGCCGCACGGGAGGCTCAGACCGTTTCAATGGAGGCTGCCCCTATAATACTAATTCGTATCGAAAAGGGCAAAAAGTTATAAAAAAATCTTCGCTTCCCACAGGCGTATTCGATGCACGCACCGGGTGAAACCCCCTCTTCGATAAAACTCCGGCGAACGAAAAATTTAATTGCTCAGATAGCCGTTCATCGATATAAATGACAGAGAGGACCAGCACCGGTTTAAAAAAATTATGTTTTCCCTGGCACGTCTCCGAATGGAGTATATCAGAAGCACTTCACTATTGTCCGGTATGAGCTAATCGATGGTTTCCTTTGGAAAAAATGAGATTATAATCCTCTTCCTCAGCATTTCGCTGATGCTGGGAACAGCGAGGGTCTTCGGGGAGATTTTCAGGAGGATAAAACTGCCGCCCGTCGTCGGCGAAATTCTGGCAGGCATTCTCATCGGTCCTACCATCCTGGGAAGAATCGCTCCCGATTTCTTCAGCTGGATCTTCCCGACCGGAACCAGAATAGCATTCTCCATCGAGGTGCTCATTCTCCTCGGCGTCACCTTCCTCCTCTTTATCGCCGGGCTGGAGGTCAATCTCACCTCGGTTCTGAAACAGGGCTCATTCGTCCTCCTCCTGAGCGCTTTCAGCATTGCCATCCCCTTTGCGATGGGGACCATGGTCTCATGGTTCAATCCGGGGCTCTTCGGATCGACCGCCAACAAAGTCGCCCTCTCGTTCTTCATCGGCATCACCCTGTCAATAACAGCGCTTCCGATCATCGCAAAGATCCTGCTCGATCTGAATCTCATTAAAACAGACTTCGGCGTTCAGCTGCTCTCATCGGCAATGATCAACGATATCTTCGGATGGCTCTTCTTCGCGATCCTGATTCAGCTCATTGAAACGGGCGCGGTCAACGTGCCGACTGTCATCAGAACCGTCCTCCTCACCATTATAACCGCCATCCTGATCCTGACCCTCATAAGACACCTGATCAACAAGACGCTCCCGTGGATACAGGCAAAGACCGCCTGGCCCGGCGGTGTTATCTCCTTCACCATCATCATCGGAATGATACTGGCCTCAATCACCGAGCGGATCGGCATTCATGCCATCTTCGGCGCATTCCTCGCCGGTGTCGCCATCGGAGAGTCCCCGCATCTGCGGGAACACACCAGGGAGATAATAGAGCAGTTCATCAACAACATCTTTGCACCGCTCTTCTTCGTCTCAATCGGTCTGAGAATCGATTTTATAGAGCACTTCAATCTGTTCCTCGCCCTTCTGTTCATCGTCCTTGTTCTCACAGGTAAAATCGGGAGCGCCGTAATCGCCGGGAAGATCGCCGGGGTTTCCCTTCGCGAATCGCTCCTCATCGGATCGGGCATGAGCGCGAGCGGCGCCATGGGAATTATCCTCGGTCTCTTCGCCCTTCAGTTCAACATCATCAACCCGGAGACCTTCGAAGCGATTGTCATCATGGCGCTCTGCACTTCGCTTCTCAGCTCGCCCCTCATGAAATTTTTCATGCGATCGAAGGAGCAGATAAGTCTCATCGAAACCATCGACAGCAAGCTCTTCATCCCCGCTCTCCGATCCCGCACCGCCGGCGATGCCATTGCAGAGCTGTCAGAAATCGCCGCACGGAAGATCAAACTCGATGGCGCCACCATTGCCGAGCGAGTTCTCGAACGGGAAAGCCTGATGAGCACGGGCATCGGCGATCAGGTCGCCGTTCCGCATGCACGCCTCTCGGAAGTGCAGAAATCATCGGTGGTCATCGGCATCTCGGAAGAGGGGATCGACTTCAATGCCTACGACGGAAAGCCGGCACATCTCATCTTCCTGATTCTGACACCCCTTTCCGACCCGGACGCACAGATTCAGCTTCTCTGCGAGATATCAACCATATTCCAGCAGAGAGATATTCGCGAGGAGATACTGCACGGCACTACTTTTTCAGAGTTCATGTCGGCGGTCAAAATGGGCTACTACATGAATCCGAATATATGCGCTACTCCGAAAGATATAGATCGCTTACGGCGAGAATCACCGGAGAAGCGGCAGGGGTAACCGCACCGGGCTCGTATACGCACCCGGTGCAGGAGAGCATATGGAATTACAGGACATCATCAGAGAGGATAGAGACCGACTGTTCATCATTGACCGGGAGTGCTATCTCGTTTTCACCGGCACCACGCTCGAAGATGAAAAACCCTTTATCCGCATCGGCACCTCAATCGATCTCCCCGTCGAGATTATCCCGCTGATAGACACGGTCGCCATAACCGAACCGCCTGTCGGCAATCCGGCACTGGAGCAGCTCAACATCGATCTCACCGCTCCCCTCGCCACACGCTATATCGGGAGCCGCGAGACGGTCATGCCGTATCTGAACCTTCAGCGTCTCTTCGGCCTCGATCTGGAAAGCGCTCCGGTGACCGACGTCGAGAAGGATATTCCCACATTCTCGGGTAAAACGCTGAACAATAATGATTCCTTCGCCGGGATATTCTATACCGACGGCAATTTCAGGATCTACCGCGGGAACACCACCATTCTCGATCTCCATGATATCAAAAAGACAGCCATCGATGATATAACCGTGCTGGACACTGTCTCCCGGGAGGGGAATGCGCAGCACTATCGCGGCAATGGCCTCGTTATACTTGACCGGGCATCCCTCTTTTACCGGAACGGACACTTCCTCTCCTATGGCTTTCCCCGCAGCTATCATACCTGCAATACGCTCTCAATCGACATCGGAGCTATTGACGATATGCTTCTGCCCGCACCGGATCTCCTCACCCTCCTCCCCTTTCTCCGATGGAAGGAGCTCCATCGGGGACAGCTCAGCATATACTGCGATCACGGAGAAGCCGATTACCTCACGCAGCTCTTTCCGGGACTCTCCATCCGCAGCGGCAGCTTCAGGGGCCTCGCCGCGGATACGGGGGCGGGCCTGACCGTGCAAAACGACTCCGGAACCGTGAATCTTAAATTGACGTACCGGGCAATCGAGCCGAAGGGTACGGATCTCACTATCGCCTACGTGCAGGATCAGCGAGATATCGAGCGCATTCTGAAAGAAAAGCTCGACGGCATTTTCATAACCTATTCCACCTATGAGAAAACCAATCTCCTTTTCAAATCGGCGAAGACCCCCTTTGCGATAATCGATGACGGCAACGCAAACGTTCTTCGATTGCCGGGTGATAATCCCCCGGTTATCTATCGGGACATCCCCTATGAGCTGAAACGATACGATACCTTTGACGAGCTCCTTCAGGACCTGTCGAGCCTGCAGCCCCTCGCGGAAATCGGCCCGCTCCTGTATGCGGGAGATATCACGGCTTTACAGCACTACAGTGAACGCTATGCCGGCGATGCGCCGATTGACACCGTCCCGCTGCAACTTGAGCTGTACAACTTCCTCTCGGCTTTACGCGCACTGCTCGAAGTGACCGGCAGCAGAAAGCACGCTCAGGTTGCGAGAAGGCTCATCACCGATCTCTCCCCCCTCCTCGACAGAAGAAAAACGGTCGCCGCAGCCGCATCGCCGTTTATCATTCTCGGATTTCTCGAGCACTCCATACACTCCTTCATCGGCCTGAAGGCGCAGCCACGCCGGGCATCTCGCCTCATTGAGGTTATTGAGAAGGGGGGGGCGCCTTACGACATCCCCGATCCCGAAAAACGTGAATTCTTTCTCAGAATGCAGAAGGACCGGAAGCGGCTCGAAGAGCTCGTTCGCCTCTTCCAGCGTGAAATGAATGAAGAGCAATACCGGAAGCTCTCCGAAGCCTTCGATGAGCGGAAGAGACGATACTTCGAGGAAGCGCTTATCACCCTCCCCCCTCCGAAGCAGCAGCGCAGAATATTTCGAAAAGTCGCCATCGCATTCATAATCGTTGCGGCGGCACTGGTGCTCGCCATCTCGCTCAAAGGGGGAATAGAATACTATCACCTATACCGGGAACAGGCCCTACGGGAGGCATCCGAAAAGAGGCGCGGGGAGCTCATCTCACGATACGACATTCGTGTAACCGACAGGGATATTTTCACCTATGCGAATGACGTTGCCGTTAAAAACGGATATCAGCGGATTATGTCGAAGCGGTTCAGGGGGAAAAATCCCCACTGGATATTTCCGGGCATTACTATCACCATGCTCGATGGCGAAGAGAGAACCGTTGTTCAGGGCGATACCCTCTGGGAGATCGCGAAAGAAAAAGTTATGGGAATACATCTTGCGTTTTACGAAATCGTCAGTAGAATAGAAAAACGCAGAAAAGCAGGCGAAGACGTAACGGGCGACCTCGAGCGCCTGCGTGCCCTGGCATATACTGAAAAGCATAGAGAGATTCTGCAGCAATTAACTGAAAAACCGAATACGGCCCATGAACGAGAGTGAAATCAATTACT
>CAZZCF010000158.1:0-9537 GCA_964652955.1 uncultured Leptospirales bacterium | reverse complement strand
GTATCCCTGTCCACAACATTGAACTGAATATGTGGTACCCCCATGTCGCACCAGGTCCGCAGATAGTTGATAAACTGCTTCTTGTTTTCACCCTCCAAAAACTGGGGAAGGAATTTCTGATTCAAGAGCTGATTAAGAGGATCGATCTTCGCGCAGGATTTCAGAACCGCAGTCGGCCCGTTGGTATCCCTGCCAATCATTGGCGACAGCGTGGCATCGGAAAAGGGCTCGCCGTCCTTCCTCCCGTCAGGGGTGGCAGGGGTGCCGGGTCCGAGGCCATATGTCGCAGATACACCGCTCCCGTCACCTCTCCATTTTGCGCCGTGCTCATCAGTAAACTCCTGGTAGACGGCTTCTGAGCGCTCGTGAACCTCCCTGGCAAGGAGATCAACATAGTCGTCGTCATTCCCGAACTTGGGTATCCGGGTTATGACCCTCTGGCGAAGATCCTCATGGCCTTCCCAGTTCTTGTTGAGTATGTCGATGAACTCTTTCATCGTCAGTTCCCTGTCGTCAAAAACCAGCTTCTTTATCGCAGCAAGGGAATCGGCCACATTGGTCGGACCGACAATGATGTTAAAGGAGTTCAGGTTCGAAGGATAGACCCATTTCCTCGTATCCTGCCCGCGCTCGATGCAGCCATCCAGAAATGCGGAGAGGAATGGCCGCGGCGCATATCTCTGATACAATCTGCGACAGGTGTTTTCCAGCTTCACCATCTTGCCGAAGAAGAATCTGACCTGTTCGATATACGCTTCAATAAGATCCTCGATGCGGGTAAAAGTTTCAGGATCGGGCGTTGGCGCGCCGTACTGATCACCTGTTTTCGGATCAATGCCTTTGTGCAGCGCCCACCAGAGACACTTCGGAAGCACAAAATAGCCCGATGCCCTGCGAGTCAGGTTTTTACCCGGAATGTCAAGATACACACAGCCACTGACGGCGTAATTACAGACATCCTCTTCAGCAACCTTCCATTTCCGCAGGAGAGGGAGCAGCACCTCGTCGTTAAACAGGGAGGGGTAACCGCAGCCGGTTTTTATGACATCCGTGGCTGCCGAAAGCAGCTCCTCAGGCGTATTCTTGTGCACCCTCAGGGCGATGGTCGGCTGAAGGATGTGAAGCCTCCTCGTCGCCTCAAGCACGATATACGTCATTTCATTCGTGAGATCATTACCGAGCGCATCCTGACCGCCCAGAGTAATCCCCTGGAGCTGTTGAACGCCGCCATAAATACCGGTGATCATCGGTGAATACCACATTCCCGATTCCTCAAACTTCAACAGAAGGTGCTGCATCAGCTCAAGCGCCTCTTCCCGTGTAATGGTGCCCGCGGAACTATCCTTCTGATAGTACGGATTAAACAGGATATCAAACCTGGCACCGCATCCGAGACTCACGAACTCGATCTGCCTGGTAATCAGGTTGACAAACCAGAAGGATTGCAGGGCCTCGTAATATGTCGCTGCAGGCTCGGCAGGCACCCGATCACAAACCTTTGCAATCTCCTCAAGCTCCTTCTTCCTTTTAGGATTATCCTCCTTCGCAGCATCCTCCCGTGCTCTCCGGGCATATCTTCTGGCAAAATCGACTGCCGCATCCAGGGTGATGATAACAGCTTCCAAGAATTCACACTGCTCAAGATAGTCATCAGGAACTGTTTCTATCACATTCTTCAGTTTTTCCTCGGCTTCTCTCTTTATTCCGTTGATCCCTTTTGAGAGCAGCTTTTCATAGTTCGGAACCCCCAGCTCGTCCCAGTGAGACCAGAGGAATGTTCCCTCATACTGGAAGTATTTCTCCAGGTCGCCTCTGAAGGCCTTTTTCCTCAGATCGCTCAGGGTTTTACCCCTCCAGTAATCAACGATCTTCTCCATCTCGGCGCGCCCCTCATCATCCAGAATATTTCTGGCATCATCAGAGTTCACTGCCCGCCACGGAGATTTCCAGTTTACCTCGATCGGATAATAGAGATCATCCGGCGTTGATCCGGAATGACCGACAATACGGGAGTTCGGGATAATAAAGATGCTCATATTCCTCAGGATATGCGCAATTGCCTTTGCGCGCCGCAGGACCATCGGTTCGCCTTCCGTGGCCTTATATGATTCGGTCAAAAACCGGTTCCTTTCCACATTCAGCTTTACTCCTCCGCGGTACATCCCCCGTGTGCTCTCATCCTTCTCATACCCCTGCCTGACATTTCGAGCGAGCTTCACGGAAACACTGTCTCGCAGCATTTTAAGTTCGTCACTCGATTCAACTGCTGTACCCATTGTAAACCTCCTTGCGGAATTTCAGATTTCAAACATGATTGAGTATCGGAGTATATAATTGCCGATGATGGTGGCCTGTTCTATATTCCGAAGTTTTTCTATCTCCCAACTGCAACCTCCAACCCCGATGATTCTATTAGCTTTCTGACACTCTCTACGGCCTCCTCCGTCGGAGGTGTGGTTCCTTCCATCAGATAGACCTTGCCCAACTTTGGATATTTGGATGACCCCAGATCATGGTAGGGGAGCACCGAGACCTGTTCCGCGCCAATATCCGATGCAAATTCACAAACCCGTTTTATATTTTCTTCAGAATCATTATAATCCGGAATAAGCGGTATCCGAATCCATATTCGTACACGTTGAGCGATTTTTCTGGCATTCTCGAGGATTCGTTCATTCCCGACACCGGTTCCCTTCTTATGCATCTCCGTGTCCATGTGCTTGATATCCTGAAGCACGAGATCAACATACTCAAGAACGCTCTCAATATCCTGCCACGGAGCGTTACCGGTCGTATCCAGAGCAGTGTGAATCCCCTTTTCCCGGCATCTTTTAAACACCTCTCTGACAAATTCCGATTGAAGAAGCGCTTCGCCGCCCGATATTGTCATTCCACCGTTTGAATTTTCATAAAATGTCCGGTCGTCCTCTACCTTTTTCACCACTTCATCTACCGTCATGTAATCCCCGACACATTCAATAGCCTTTGACGGGCATACCCGGGCGCATGCAAGGCAGTTGTCACACCTATCCCAGTCGATCTCCCTGCCCCTTTCGGTAAAAACGATCGCCCCGACCGGGCAGGCCTCCACGCACTTTTTGCACCCGATACATCGTACATCATATATCATGATTTCCTGATGCCGGTTGATTGATTCAGGATTACTGCACCACTTGCAGGAGAGGGAACATCCCTTCATAAAGACGGTCGTTCTGATGCCAGGACCATCGTGAAGAGAAAATTTCTGGATGTTAAATACCAGCCCCTTGTGAGTACTTTCAGAGTCTTTTAGGCTCAAAACATTAATCTCCTCTGGTTACGTATTATCACAGGCAAAGCCTCATCATTATTTGCTACATAAAGGACTGCTCCGTACGCTCAATGATATGGTCCTGGAGCCCTTTTGAAAGATCGATAAAATAGGCGCTGTATCCGGCAACTCTGATTATGAGGTTTTTATGCTTTTCAGGATTATTCTGTGCCCTGATAAGAGTTTCCCTGTCCACCACGTTAAACTGTATATGAGAGATCCCGAGATCCGCCCACGACCTGATATAGTTGTAAAAAACCTCTCTGTTGTACCCTTCAAGGAACTGTGGGGTGAACTTCTGGTTCAACAGATGATTATAGGTCGTAAGCGTGTCTATCTTCGAGCAGGATTTCAGGACAGCTGTCGGCCCGTTGACGTCCATTCCGGGCGTTGGCGAAAGGGAACCGTCGGCAAATCCGTCTCCGTCTTTTCTTCCGTCCGGTGTGGCAGGGGTGTCAAGAGAGAGGCCATAGGTGGCGGAAACCGCGCTGCCATCCAGGTGGAAATCGGAGCCATATGTATCTGAGAACTGCTCGATCACCTCTTCCGTACGGCGATGTACATCATAGGCAATAATATCTACATAATCATCGTCATTCCCGAACTTGGGCGCCGCCAACATTATCTGGCGCAGATCCTCATGCCCTTCCCAGTTTTTATCCAGGATTTCGATCAGCTCCTTCATACTAACTCTTTTTTCATCAAACACTATCTTCTTAATGGCTGCCATCGAATCGGCCACATTGGTCGGTCCCACGGCTATTGAGAAACTCTCGACACGTCCCTGATACCGCCACTTTCTGAGATCCTGTCCGCGTTCAATACAGCCGTCGGTCAGTGCAGATTCGAAGGGGCGTGGATACTGTTCGGCGTATATGCTCCTTGCGACATTTTCCACCATGATCTGCTTTTCCATAAAGAATCTGACCTGTTCGATATAGGCATCCATCACATCGTCAATCGACTCGAAGCCGGCCGGATCCTTCGTCGGTGCACCGTACTGTTCTCCAGTTTTGGGGTTGACCCCCCGGTGAAACACCCACCATAAACACCTGGGCAGGGAGAAGTAAGTTGCGTTCCGGCGCAGGATATTCTTGCCGGCAACATCGAGATAAACACATCCGCTTATGGTGTAATTTCTCGCATCCTCGAGAGGGCAGTTCCATTTCATCATCAGAGGAATTAGCGCCTTGTCATTCTGAAGGGACGGATACCCGACCCCGGTTTTGATAACATCAATCGCCCTGAGGATAAGCTCTTTGGGAGTACCATCATGGACTCGTAACACAATGCTCGGCTGCAGGGTTTGAAGCTCCAGAACGGAATCGAGCAGCATGTAGCTTGTCTCTCCGGTAACATCCCTGCCCTCCGAGTCAACACCACCGATAACAAGAGACTGGAGGACCTGGACACCGCCATAAACCTGTGTGGTGGTTGGGGAATACATCTGGCCGAGCTCCTCAAGGTGGATCCGAGTGTGTTTAATCAGCTCGACCGCTTCCTCTCTGGTGATGGTACCCTCGGCACTATCCTTTTGATAAAAGGGTTCCATGATCAGGTCAAAGCGAATGCCGCAGCCGAGGGTGATAAATTCAATCTGATGCCCGATAATGTGCACAAAGATAAAGGATTGAAGAGCTTCCTGGAAGGTCGATGCCGGATCTGCAGGAACTTTCCTGCAGATCCTGGCAATCTCCTCAAGCTCCCTTTTCCTCTCCCCGTTTTTCTCTTCTTTTGCCAGCTCTTCTGCTTTTACAGCGTATCTTTCAGCCCACTGTATTGATGCTTTCAGGGCAATGATAACTGCCTCCAAAAAATCTTTTTTCTGAATATAATCGGAAGGAGGTTTCCTTCCTAACTCCTTGAGCTTTTCCTCCGCCTCTCCGATGATCCCCTTCAGGCCGATGGTAAGTACTTTTTCGTAGTTGGGAACACCCTGGTCCGACCATTGCGACCAGAGCATGGTACCTTCATATACCCAGTATTTTTCCAGATCCGGGGAACCGGCAAATGCTCTTTTTCTTATATCACTTACTGTTTTCCCATCCCAGTACGCAACAATCCTGTCGAGCTCCTTTCTTCCCTCATCGTCAATCAGCGCCCTCCCCTCATCACTATGGAGCAGTCGGTACACCGACTTCCAGTTTTGCTCAACCGGCCAGAAGACTGCATCCGGTGATGATGTATAATTTCCGATTATTTTCTCCCAGTCACGGATATATATGGTCATATTGAGAAGTATATGCTCAAGTCCCCTGGCCTGGCGAATCACTGTCGGCTCACCTTCGGTCATTTGGTAAGACTCGGTCAGCAGGCTATTCCTCTCCAGACAGACCTTTACACCCGGCCGATAGATCTCCTGACTTCCCTCGGTCTCCTGGCCCCTGCGAACGTTACGCACCGCCTTAATACTGATCTTCTCATTCAAGTGTTCATGCTTATCGGGTTGTGCTACTGCCATTATATCTTCTCCCTTCAATGCCTTTGTGATAATTCCTTGTAAAATAAATTCAGAGATTCCCGGCAGAGATTGCATCTGAAAGAAGCACGGCAACTTCTTTTATCTCTCTCATCTTGTCAAAATTTCGACCCTGGTCTGCTATAAACCACCGGAGCGTCATGTGCGTAAATGCTCCCAAAAACATATTTCTGAAAACCCTGATGTTAAAATTCTGCACACCTTCCTCAGTGCTGATGATTTCCTGTACCAGTTTTTCAAGCTCGACCACGTATTTATACTGGCTCTTGTATGCACGTGATTGATAAAAACGTCGGTTAAATTGAATCATGGTTAGAAAGACGACGACAAAATCTTTATCATCCATATACTGCTGAAAATAAGTATACATGAAGAGCCACAGCTTTTTTTGGGGGTTGTTGCTGCTGAAGGTCTGTTTAAGTTCTTTTACATGTTCCCTGAAATGCTCATCTGAAATAGAGAGGAGGATATCCTCCTTGTTTTTGAAATACCCGTAGACAGTCCCGTCCGCCACGTCAGCTGTGCGGGCAATTTCCGCAATGGTCGTCCTGGCATACCCCTTCTCGGAGAATGCCTGAACTGCTGCTTGAAGAATGCGCTGCCTCTTATCCGCAGACCGGTTCTCGATACGGTATTTACACAGAAGCATTTGATCGAGAAGCTGCATAATATCTTCCAGGTCTAAAACAGCATCAGGCTTTTCTCTGGTAACGAAATACCGGATTGCCTCATAATCCATGAGGCCAAAAATGATGTCCCGAACCAGCCCGACGTTCATGTCCGCCCTGAAAACCTCCTCCCTGACGCCTTCGTTAAGAATTGACGTCAGGATTCTGGAATACTTCCGAACCAGCTTATAGGCGCCTGATTGATAAAAATTACTGTTATTCCTGCAGTCAAAGAGCACCAGACTCATAAATTCTCTGTTAATGTCGCTGTATCGCAGGTGAGCCCAGATAAGCTTACGTAATTTGTTATGGGCATCGCTGATCCCCTGCAGGTGCTCGTCAAGGAAAAGCAGGTACCGGGCCATATGTCCCTCAGCAACCGAAAAGAGCAGATCAACCTTTCCCTGGAAGTGCAGATAGATGGTTGGTTCCGTGACTCCCGCTTCTTGAGCTATTCCGTTCAAATTGGAACCCTCGAATCCTTTCAGGGTCATCACCCTGGAAGCAGCATTTATAATATTCTCCCTGGTTGATATCGTATCCGGCCTGTTTTCACTCATTTCCCGCCTCTTTCTCCTCTGTACAGAATCATAATTAGTGAACTCGCAATGTGATCCCACCCGTTTTTGCAATCGTCAACTTTAGTCTCATTCATTTTATACTTAAAATAGCATAACACTAAAGCGCTTGTCAAACTTTTTTTGTTAAATTTCGACTTTAAAAGGTCATTATGTATATGCTTTCCACCATCGGAATTTCAATAAATTACACGGACGTAATTCAGGAACCTCTGCAAAAATGCAGGATTCTGACCGGTCATGTTCGTAAGGATTCGGTTAAGACTGATACCGTGGGCTCCCGGAGGGAGAGAGAAGAATCTATGGTAAGCGATTGAAACTGCCTCTTTCACGGAACAGAAACATGTATATAAACAAGATCATTAACTCCATTCCCGAGTAGGAGATGGAGATACAAATATTTTTTCAGGAATTTCCTCGGGGAAAAGATTAAAACTGACGCCGAAGATTGTCAAAACAGCACGCCAGCATTTCACACGAGGACTCCTTCAATGAGACATGCTGCTTCTTACTTGTGCTGAGCCTGCCGAAGCATCGGTGATTAATCCTTTACAGTAAGTCTCGTGTGTAGATGAAGTCACTTGAATTTTTTCGCGCGCCGAAAAAAGCGAAACGCCATACAGACATACCTATTCTGTATAGGTCTTTTATAGAGCCAATTCAATTTTTTTGTCAATATCTATTCCGTATAAATTTTCATGTTCACGGCGCTCTTGATTTCAACTCCAGCGGTTTTCCTGGCTTGAAATATCCTTTTAATCCAGATAAACCGCGCGTCTTTGAAAGGAATATAATGCACTTCATGTATCTCACCGGTTGCCGTGTTTACAAGTTCGCGGGTTCCTGTCAAATGAACGTGCGGATGGTAATTGAGCACGTTTACGCTTTTATGCAGAGCTGCGAGGGTTCCAGGCTGCCGTTCATCTTGCTTTTCCCCCGATGACGAAAGCAGTATCTTTTTATACACATCCGAGGCGAGCGTGGTTATTTTTTCAACCTCGCATTTTCTTTCGAAAATCATGCGGGACACGACGCCCGGTAACGTGAAAGTGACGTGAGTGTGATGAAGCGTCGAAATCAATATGTGAGAAAGGTATACTGCTCCCCTGCCCTGACGAGTCGCCGATAAATCATGATATTATGGAATACACGCGACAAACCCGGAACATGGAACGTGACGGATGATAGGGCCATCACAAGAACCAGCGCCTCCTATACCATTCAACCGGAAGGCGAAAAAAGTGTGCTTGATTTTTCTGCTGGAAATTTGTAATATAAAGAGAGATAGAAAAATACAAAGAGAGAAGAGCGGGATAAGAGATAGAGAAGATGAAATCCAAATACACATTGGTTTGTAGTACAATAGTATTCACCTGACATTTTACCTCTGAAAATTCCCATTCGCTCTTCGGTCGAGATATAATTTTCTCGATCTTTAAACATTTTATAAACATCCGTAAAGAAAACATTTCCGATAGTTATCGGTTGGCCGGGGAGGGATTGTTCCTCAACCAGGATCTTCTCGACAGAGGATTGGTGCGGGTGTTTTAAACATTAACGGCAGAAGGATAGCGTCGATGAAATAGTAAGCGATTACATCAATGCGGGATTTTAATTTTACGTGATGTGTCCCGGTGTTGAGGGCTGGTTATATTATAGCGGTAATGGGCGGGGGATGTTCCAGTATATTTGCCAACATATCGATTCATCATATGTTTTTTTAATAAAAATGTAACTTGTATAGAAATACTTATCGGTATTAATATTCTTCTTTATCATTTCATCCAGATACCTTATTACCGCAAAAGCGAGAATAAAAGAAACAGACATCTTAAGGAACTTCCTAAGATCCTGGCAGTACTCATATTCGTATTCATTGAAGATGATATTTATCCTTTTCCAGTTATCTTTCAGGTCCCTCTCCTGATATTTTACTCTGGAATTCATTTTAATCATCTTGTGATTATCCTTCATAATCCTCTGAATGAGCAGTTTAATAATGGAGGTTCTGTTTCTCCCCGTCATCGAGGCGCTCTGATCCAGTTTGTCGAGAATGGTTTTGTTAACATGCAGGGTAGTTTCGATGAGCATAACATTCTCCGGTTGTTTACAGTCTATATAGAATACGATTTGCAATTGAGAAATATAAACAGAGAATTAAAACTATGGCAACAGGTCTTTGATTGGGATATCCTGTTACAAAAAGAAGCTCGGCACGGATGCCGAGCAAATACGGCTGGTGCAATCACGGATGATTGTCACCAGCCGTTGGGGGAGTGATGCGACAGAATAGTGCATATTAGATTAATTTTTTGCAGTTGAGAATCATATATAATTAAGGAATAGCCATACCAGTTTTATTTAAACTCATTTATTTTGCTCAATGGATTTATAAAAGAGGTTGAGCATACATAATATAAGCGAACACACGAAGTGAGAGCGTATTGTGCCGAGGACGCCAGGGATGACATCCGCAGGCACATAGTGAAGGTACAGTAAAAG
>CAZZCF010000157.1:0-9567 GCA_964652955.1 uncultured Leptospirales bacterium | reverse complement strand
TGATCCATTGATGCTTCCTTTACGTCAGATCCCTTACCCCGCGAAACACTGCGGTGTTCTTTCAATTATTGATTCTTGCAGGTTCTTGTCGAGATCGATGAAGTATGCGGCAAAACCTGCTACCCGAACCTGCAGTGTTTGATACTTTTCGGGTCTGTCCTGCGCATCGATAAGCGTTTCCTTGCCGACCGTCGTAAACTGAACGTGGTGTATTCCCAGATCACCGAAGGTTTTAAGATACTGGGCGAAGAGCTGCGCGTTATGACCGCTGAGGTACGAAGGATTAATCGTCTGGTTGAACAGCTGATTCCAGGTGATGAGCGGGTCGACCTTCGCGACTGATTTGAGTACCGCAGTCGGGCCCTTCTTGTCCACGCCCGTCATGGGTGAAATGGAACCGTCGTTAAAGGCATCACAGGAGTTTCTGCCATCGGGCGTTGCCGGGCAGATTCGCCCGAACATCCACCAGGCGGTTGAGGCCGTTCCGTCGGGAATACAGGGCGATCCGATGTTCGTCTTGCAGCTCATGGTCGCTTCGGCGACCCGTCGGCCGAACTCGCGTGATATGAGATCCACATAGTCATCGTCGTTGCCGAACTTCGGTGCCGCCAGACAGAGTTTCTGCAGATGCTCGTAGCCCTTCCAGTTGTTCTTCAACGCCTCGATGATCTCTGACAGCGTCGCCTTTTTATCTTCGAAAACGACCTTCTTGATAGCTGCGAGAGAATCGGCAACGGTATTGATTCCAAAGAGGGTCACATCGCGATAGTCAGGCGTGTAATCCCAGTCCCTGACATCCTCTGCCCGCTCGATACAGCCCTCTATCAGTGTGGAGAGAAATGGACGCGGGGCGAATTCCTTGTAGAGCGCATCGGAGATATTCCCGATAAGCACCAGGCGTTTGATGACATATTTATAATTCTCCATCGTGGCGTCCATCAGCTCTTCCATCGAGCTGATTTTTTCAGGATCGACCGTCACCTGGCCGGCTTTCTTGTAAAAAGCCAGCGGTTCGAGGCCCAGAGCGGTGACGAGGCAGAAGGGAAGAGGAACGCCACTCGCCCATGCCGAAATGTGATTCATATTCTTTCCCGGTATATGGGGAACCATACAGTTGTTGATGGAATAGCTTCGTGCGTCTCCGAGGGGACAGCCGAGATTGACCAGCCGAACAATATTTACCTTGTCATTGAAAATCGCCGGCTGCGGCATGCCCGATGCCAGGACCTCTATTGTCTTGTCGACCAGCTTTTTCGGTATCCGGTCATGCCATCGCAGTGCCAGCGGGGGAACAATAGCCCGCACGCTCTTGGTGGCATCGAGGACGATGTAGGACATCTCATTGGTGACATCACTGCCGTCAGCGTCGACGCCGCCGATGGTCACGGTCTGGTATCCCAGGGCGCCGCCGCCGAAACCGGACCATATCGGCGCATGGAGAAAACCGGTCTCCTGAAATTTCACAAAGACGAATTCAACCCATTCCTGCGCTTCGTCCCTGGTAATTCTCCCCTCTTTCAGATCCTTCATGTAAAAGGTGTCGAAGACGACATCAAATCGAATACCGCTTCCCACCTGCGGCAGCTCGATGAAGTTAATGACGAGGTGAATGAACCAGTAGCTCTGCAGCGCCTCCGGCAGCGATCGCGGAGGATTCTCCGGTACCCACTCGCACATCTCGGCGATGTGTTCGAGTTCCTTCTTTCTGGCTGCATCTTTCTCCTCTTTTGCGAGATCCCGTGCCAGTGCGGCGTATCGCTTCGACCATGCGATTACCGCCTCAAGGGTGATAATCATGCTCCTGAGCGCATTCTGCTTCCTGACGTAAACCTCGCCGTTAATGTCGCCGTCCCAGTACTCCTTGTCCAGCTTCATCTTGCGCTGCTTTGCCTCTTCGATGAGCCCCTTGAGGCCAACGCGAAAGACCTTCTCATAGTCCGGCGTGCCGGCTTCCCAGTTGAAGACCCAGAATTGATCGACCAATTCATCGGAAAGATACTGCCGCAGCATGTGATGAATTGAGAAATTCTGCCAGTACTCACATATCTCCTTCAGCTCTTTTCTCCCCTCATCGTTGATCATGCTGCTATACACCTGACCCTCGGTGGTTTCTCGCAGTATCCATTTCCATGCAAGCTCGGGATAGAAGGGGACCGATTCGGAATTCGATGCATAATTGCCAACAATCATTTCACCGGGGCGAATATAGATAGTCATATTTTCCAGTATATGAGCAAGCGCTTTGGCTCTCCTGAAGGGCATCGGCTCGTTTGCGTTTTGCTTGTAGGATTCGGTTAGCAGTCGAGCCCGCTCGAGGTCCAGCGTCCATGCAAATCCCGGTCTGGTGGCTCTCAGATCATCAGTGCCTTCCTGAATGGCGATCTGCTGCGCCTTTATGGGCGTTTTAATCATCAGTTCCTGTGTTCTTTCTGACATGGTTTTCCTCCTTGTAAAGTGGTATACATCTTAAAATGGTGAGAATAGCATTTCCTACGATGCTGTTGTTGTATCGGTTTACAAATAGTTACAATGGCATACTCCTTCTTTTTTCAAAAAAACTTTTTTTAAATATCGCTCTACTATACATGATACATACTTTTATCTGAAACGAAAAGGCACCCTGAAGGAAAAAGATAAAAAATCCACTCTTCCGCTGTCTCAAGTGCACGATTCAGATACAATCAAACATAACACTGCTATGTTTAAAGTACAAAAAATAGGATAAAAATTGCAATATTTTTTTTAATTTTTTTCACTAATATGAATTTTTAGTCGCCGGGCCCTTTCCCAAAATGAGCCTGAACCCGGATGTTTCTCTTATGAGGGCGAGCTCAATCCAGGTGAGCGGTTATTCGGTTTTTTGATAAATCCTGCACCGGGCATTGACCGGCATAAGGGCTGTAGCTCCCGGAGGAAGTGATTCGTGAATCCCGATCACCAGCAGCCCCCCGGGCAAAAGGCGGTAGAGGATTTCGTTGAGCAGCTCTTCCTGAAGCGCCGCCTCGAAATAGGTGCACACCAGATTTCGGCAGAGTATCAGGTGAAAAGGCCCATCGGGCATCTCTAAACGGATATCCTGCTCGAGAAAGTCGATATCTTGGCGGAAGCGATCGGGAAGCGTATATTCATCCCCCTTATGGAATTGGCTCAGCAAAGGCGGCGGGAGCTCCCTCAGGCTCGAGGGGGTATAGCTACCCCGGAGTGCCCGTCTGAGCATGCGGCTGTCCGCATCGGTGGCGGTGATATGTATCGCGAGAGCGGGGAACTCCTGGCTCAGCAGGGTTTCCCAGATTATCTTCAGCGTGTATGCTTCTTCACCCGAGGCGCAGCCGGCGCTCCAGCAGTAGAGGGTTCGATCCCCGCGGCCGAGGGCTCTTCCGGCGAGGTGAGGCAGCGCTTCACGGGCGATACTGTCAAAAACGCCCCTGTCCCGATAGAAGCGCGATATAGTGATACGGCAGAATGAGTCGAGCAGGGACCACTCTGCTTCATTGTGCGTGAGGAATTCCCTGTACCCGTCGATCTCGAGATTCAGCTCCCGCATGCGGCGTTCTATCCGCTTGCAAACCTGCTTTCGAACCTTGCGGAATCCCTCCCAGCGCATATGCATCCGGGGGAGCGCCCACTGCAGGAAATGTATACACTCGCTGTCTCTCATGGCAGTATCGCACGGGGACAGCCCGCAACCGAGCTCCTCACCGAAAATGTTCCCAGCGCATGATATCGGATCTCCCGGTTCGCATCAAGCGGAAAAGTGGCAAGGCAGTGCTGATTATATCAGTCCCTTCTCCTTGAGCACGTTCATCGCCCAGGTGTTACGATCAGCGATTTCGACAAGCTCCTCCTCGGGACGCCGCTCGAGAGTAATCGCATCGCTGGGACAGGAGGGATAGCAGACGCCGCAGCCGATGCACTTGGCTTCGTCGACAACGGCGATGTCATCAACGGTTATCGCCTTAACGGGGCACCGCTCGGCACAGGTTTCGCAGGCGGTGCACAATTCCGGATCGATTTTGCTCACGTAATTGGATCGCTTGAAAGCATTGGGGAGCCCGATCTCGGTTAAGGTGCGTATGAAGACGCAGCAGCAGGAGCAGCAGTTGCAAATGGTTGTTACCTTCCCCTGATGGTTCTCCGTCATGTGAACGAGACCCTCCTCGTTGCTCTTTCGAAGAATGTCCAGTGTTTCTTCTCGCGTAATCTCTCGTGCCATGCCGTGCTCGACGATGTACTGTCCCATGCTGTCAAAGTGGAGACAGTTCTCCGTTGTGTGATCGCACCCTTTCCCCACTGTCTTGGCGTACTGTCTGCAGGGGCAGTGTGCCACGGCAAAGTACTTCACCGGTTCGAGCAGCTTGGCCAGATCCTCAAAAGGGGTAACGGTGGAATTGCCCGAAAGAGATCGATCGATGGGAACGACCCTCATCATGGACTGATCGCGATCGCCAATCTCGTAGGAGAACTTCTCCTTCCAGTATTTCGTCCAGAGGGGACCGAGCTTCTCGGCCCGCTCATCGATCTTCCCGGGCCAGAAGGGAGTTTCCGAAAAACCGACCACCGAGGGCAGCAGGCGATAGAGCAGCTTTCCCTTTCGCTCGACGGTGAATACCGTTCCCTTGTCGGCCATGGTGTCGAGCTTCTCCTTGAGCTGGTCTTTATCCTCTCCGAGTTCATCGGCGAGCTCCTCGATGCTCTTGGGCATCACCGGAAGGCGAAGTGCGAGCGCAGCCTCCTCGGGGGTGAAAAGCACTTTGAGAATTTCAATTGCCTCTTCACTCTCCGGAAAGCCGATGGGGAGCTTGTCTAACTTTTCACACAATTTCAGATAATTGTCTTCCATTCGAAGCCTCCTGCTTGCTTAACTGGTTTTTCATTTCTGAGAGATGATGCTTTATCCGGTTGCGGTGTTCTTTTATACGTATTCACTATAGTATACCTGCGCTGAGCGATCCCCGTTCGTCCGTTTGCCTGATGGTAATAATGCAGTGAAAAAGGGATCACATCTTCCGGCGGGGAGGTGCACATCTCCCGCAGTACTGAGTCGTATATGAGTACTTTTTTAAAAGTCATCTCTTTTCCTTAATCAATCTCCTCACCGTGCTGTCGCTGCTGCAGCGAGTTATCCAGGATTCTCGTGAGCGTATTCTTCATCTGATCGAGAGCCTCCGGGGAGATACCCATAAAGACTTTATCCAGCGTTTGTTCAACCACCCGGAGCACCGGTTTGCGAACATATCTCCCTTCATCGGTAAGAAATATCCTTATCGCCCTCCGATCGGCAGGATCATTTTCCCGGTGCACGAGGCCGTCGCGCTCCATCCGGTCGAGCAGTCCGGTCATTGTCGAGGGCTCGAGTCCTGCGCCCTGTCCCAGCTCAATCATCTTGATCCCATCTTCACGCCAGAGGCACAGGAGGACCCCAAGATAGGCCGGCTTCACCTGTTCCACGCCGGCTGACGCGAATTCCCTCTTGAGCTCGGCGGTCACTAGAAGGGTGGATCGCGATATGAGATAATAGGGGCAGTCTGTGGGATTGACGGGTTCCATGTTGTCACCGATAAATAAATTACTGATACAAATATTTCGTATACGAAGTATTTTGTCAACAGTTTTGCTATGTCTCCTAATAAATTGAGATTAAGAATTTTGACAGGATTGACAGAATTTGCTTATTGTTTCTTGATAAATCAATTGCCCGATTTAAACGGTTTTCTCGGTTCGCAACAAGCGGAAAAGTGATTGAAGAGTTGCGGCCCATGCAGCGCGCGCTGTTCGGCTGTCGGGGACCTGTTTCCCGTAATGAAACGGAGGGCATTCGCTGCAATGGGAAACAGGTTGAATTCTGAATTCCGGAGTTAAACGGCAACTGTGCCCATTTGGCCGGAATATGCATTATTCCACTAAAATTTTTTTCCTCGGCTCCTTCACCACCTCGCCAATAACGGCAGCGTTATCCATCCCCTCTTCGTGGAGTTTTTTGAGCGCTTCTTCTGATTTATCTGGAGGTAAAGCGAGCACCAGACCGCCGGAGGTCTGGGCATCGAAGAGAAGCCACTGTTTCCAGTCGGGTACATCCATGGAGAAATGGACCAGCTTCTCACGGTAGGCCCTGTTCCGCCGATCCCCCGGCGGGATAAGCCCCATCCTCGTAAATTCCTCAACTCTGGGGAAAAGGGGGAGCGAGGAGGAATCAATTGCTATGCCGACGTCTTCTTCGGTCTGTTCGATCATTTCCAGGAGATGCCCCGCAACTCCATAGCCGGTTATGTCGGTACAGACGGATACGCCGACATCCAGAGCGATTTCAGAGGCTTTTTTATTGAGAGCAGCCATGCTTCGGGAAACCACAGCCTGGGTCTCCTCATCGACCATTCCGCCTTTCAGCGCGTTGTTAATTATTCCGCACCCTAAAGCCTTGGTGAGTATCAGCCTGTCTCCTGTTTTAAGATGGCCTTTGGTTAATATCCTCCGGGGATCAATTATGCCTATGACCGAGAGGCCGTATTTGATTTCCTTCGGATCGATTACAGAATGTCCCCCGACAAGCGCTACCTGAGCCTCTTTGAGCTTGTCCGCGCCGCCTCTGAGCACTTCCTCTAATGTCGACAGATTCATGGATGACGCGGGATAGCAAACCATATTCATGGCCAGGATCGGCTTCCCGCCCATCGCGTAAACGTCGCTCAATGCATTCGCGGCTGCAATCTGCCCGTACACATACGCTTCTTTGACAATGGGAGTGAAGTAATCAACAGTCGCAATGATGGCAAGATCCTCCCTGAGCCTGTACACTGCCGCATCGTCATCCATGCTTGCGAGTATGTTCGGATCTGCGATAGTGCTTAATCCCTTGAGGACCTCCTTGAGATCGCCCGGATCCATCTTTGTCCCTCAACCGCCTCCCATCAATTCCGGACCAAACAGAATTGCTTCTTCGGCCATAGTCACTCCTTCGATAGCAGTTTGATGATTTCCATCAAAGACTTTATCAGCCGGATTTGCATGTCAACTATAAATATTGTAAATATATTATATTTATAATATAAATCGATCCCGTTTCTGTAAGAACCGGTTTAGCGTACTGTTGGCCAGAATTAATGTGTAATCTCAATAGGGGGGAGTCAGTGGGCGCGTGTGTACCCCATCTATTGAACTGTAGGAGCTCTCAGGCGCTATATCCGGAGCGATTATGGGTGAAACTCGGATTTATTAACAGAGGTTTTCCGCGTTAACGAAGATAACCCGGGGAAAATTCTGAAACCACGGATTTCATCGGTGCCGAGGAGGTATAATCGAAGAAGAGGTCTCAAAGGAACGGAGGATGGGGAGGTGTTGCAATCAGTAAGTCGACATGCAGATTGTTATAATTTCACCACGTTCACAATAATTATGGATAATCCAGAGGGCTTTTTATATCATTTTCTTGACTCAATGTTCTGAAAGCCGTATTATGAAAAGCGGACAGGATCAGGATGATATTAATTCCTTATAACCCTGCAAGTTATCCACGATTCAAAAAGATGTGTCGCAATACTACTCCTCAAAAATATGAGCACTGATTATTTTGGTATCATTGCAGAACGGTTTTTATCCCCTTTACCTGAACGAACCGTGATGTTTCGTGATAAATCAATTGCCCGATTTATCTGCGGGAAATGGTGTTTGATATTTTTATTTCGATACAATTTAAAATTGTGAGTTTTTACTTTACTCAATATCCTCAATCCCTATTATAGCCAGCAGTTCAACAAGATGCCATACCGGATCAAGAAAGAGTTAATGAATGATGAACATGCTTCAATGGTTCTCACTGCTTTCGAGTAAACAACGCCTCTGGCTCTTCGGTACGATCGCGCTTATGATTATCATTACAGGCGCCGGTATTATCCTGAGCCCGGAGCCTGAGACGAAGAAAACGGTCAATGTGAGCCTTGAGATGTCGATTCGCGATATCGCTCCAAAACTGCAGGTCACCGGGAAGTCCCTTGCCCGCGAGCTCGATCTGCCGCTGAATGTCTCCAAAAGAAAACCTCTGGGCGCGCTGGGTGTCAAAGAGGAGACGCTCCGGCATGCGGCGCATCACCTCCTTTCTCACCGCGATACCCTGCTCAAGTATTATCTGTATGTAGCGTTAGTTCTCGGGGGCCTTGTGTTCCTCGTCAGGCTGGGCCGCCCGGATCTGTCCGATCTCGAGCACAGGAGTCAGTGGTATAATCGAACGCCCTACATAGCCGTGCTCCTCATCTCGGTAATCGGTGCCGGATTCCTGCTGGGGAAATCACCGAATCCCATGGAAGGGATCGTGAAGGTCTTTAAGTCCATGGTAGGATTATATCCGGACCCGGCGGCCAAGGTGATGGCCTTCCTTTTCTTCATTGGTCTTGCCGTTATCGGAAACAAGCTCATCTGCGGTTGGGCGTGTCCCTTCGGATCTTTACAGGAATTGATATATAGCATACCGGTACTGAAAAAGGTCAAAGAGCGAAAAGTTCCCTTCGTTGTAACAAACACCATCCGGGCCGGCCTCTTTGCGGTCATGCTGCTTTTCCTGTTCGGCATTATCGGAGGGAGGAAAGGAACGGTCGTGTACCATTATGTAAATCCCTTTAATCTTTTCAATCAGGACTTTGAGACGGTCAGCATTATACTGACCATAATAGTTGCCCTGTTGGTCTCGCTCGTTGTGTATCGTCCTTTTTGTCTGTTCATCTGTCCATTCGGGTTCATTTCCTGGATAGTCGAACAGATCAGCATTTTTCGTGTTCGGATTAACAGGGAGAAGTGCATCGAGTGCGGTGCCTGCATACGGGCATGTCCCCTGGAAGCCGCGGAGGGCCGTGTTTACGGGAAGAAATTCCCGGCGGATTGTTTCAGTTGTGCTCGGTGTTTGAATGTCTGTCCCGTTGACGCCATTGAATATAAGTCCGTTTTCAAGAAGGAAGCAACAGGGCCATCGATTGCGACTGAGTGATCCCCGCGCTTTCAGTGAACGTCTCTCCCTGCTCTTCATGGAAATTTTTCGGCAGTTACTTTTAGTTACCCGGGATCTTCACACATGGTTGCACATTTATCTGGATGAAAATACTTACCTTCAATTATGCCACATGCCTGTCCATTTATTTTGGAAACGGTATAAGTTCGGGGTAGATGCGATATGGAAAAACACCCGCGTGCCTCCAATATTTAATACGTCACTTTTGGTGACCCGAGATTGTCACGCAAAGTGGACCATCTGTCCTCATAAACATTAAAGAGAAAAAGTATATGACAGTATAATTTTTTCCGTAATAACAGGATGCTTCGGGTGTTTAATCGAGAAGGATTCTGCGGAGGCGCGGATGCTCAGATGGGGGATTTTTGGTTAGGCGATTTTGGAATTTATATATTTTTTCTTTTTTTTTCTTCAAGAAATTTATTTAAATTGATTACAATTCCCAGTTAAACAGTATTTTATTTAAGAGGGTATAGTACCTATATTATGGAATGCAGTTTGATAAGATGTTCTGTGTAATAGGATGATGAGGGAGAATGTTTGAAGAGTTGGAGAGGATTAACGAACGGCCAGAG
>CAZZCF010000156.1:0-9586 GCA_964652955.1 uncultured Leptospirales bacterium | reverse complement strand
TGATGGCGGGAGATTTTATGATCGCGAGAAGGCGATAGAACGGGCTTTTCAGATAATTCGCGAAGGAGCTGATATCATTGACATCGGAGGCGAGTCGAGCAGACCCGGATCCGAACCGATTTCCGTCGAAGAAGAAATTGAAAGAGTCTGCCCGATTATTGAAAAGGTATTTTCCGAGTCCTCGATTCCCATCTCAATAGATACATACAAGTCACAGGTTGCCGAGGAGGCAATCAAAACTGGCGCGTCGATGGTAAACGACATCAGCGCCCTCTCCTTTGATGAAAATATAGCGGCGGTCGTCTCCCGTCATAACACCTATCTCGTGTTGATGCACATGAAGGGGACACCGAAAACGATGCAGAATGACCCCCACTATAATAATCTGCTTGAGGAAATTTATGCTTCTTTACAGAATGCCGCCGAACGGGCCCTTGACAATAATATCCCCCGGGGGAGAATTATAATCGACCCGGGTATCGGATTCGGGAAGACACTGCTGGATAACTATACGTTAATCAACAACCTGGATTTTTTGAAAAAGATGGGGTTTCCTCTCATGATTGGACTCTCGATGAAATCACTCATCGGCAAGCTCTATACAGAGGACAGTGACCGGCTTCCGGCGACCCTTGCCTTGAATGCAATTGCAGTCATTCGTGGAGCAGATATCATCCGAGTACATGATGTTCGATCACACCGTTTAGCTCTTACGGCGATTGAGAAGTTACAAGAGGCAGAACATCACTGATGGAAGAGATCTATTACAAGATAATTACGTACCTTGCGACTTTCTGGCATTATTTCAGGAATATTCTCGATATACTCATTGTGGCCTTCATCCTCTACTGGATATACTATTTTCTCTCGAATACCAGGGCGATACAGCTTCTCAAGGGACTCATAATTATTGTGATAATCGCCTTTCTCTCGAATCTCCTGAAATTAGAGACGGTTAACTGGCTTATTACAAATATAACCGCCTACGTGGTGATTGCGGTTATCATACTCTTTCAGCCTGAGCTGAGGCGTTTGATCACGCAATTCGGGCAGCGGGGATGGGTATCAAGTTTCATATCAAATGAAACGTTCCCCCTTGACGAACTGGTAAATGCACTTGTTGCGATGTCGGAGGAACACATCGGATCGCTTATAGCGATTGAGCGAAACACCGGTTTAAAGAGCTACGCGGAATCCGGTGTTACTATCAATGCGTATCTTTCAGAAGAGATGGTACGTACTATTTTCTATCCGAACACACCGCTTCACGATGGTGCAATAATCATTCAGCTCGGACAGATAGCAGCCGCAGCATGTTATCTTCCTTTAAGCGACTCAAAACTGCTCAAGAAACATCATGGAGCACGACATCGCGCCGCTCTCGGTATCGCTGAAGAAACTGATGCGCTTGTTCTCGTAACCTCCGAAGAAACGGGCACTATCTCTATCATGGTGAATGGTAAAATCTATTCGCGCATTAAAGTTGCCGACCTTAAAAATATGATATTATTCTTTATGAATCCGAAGACTGCTTACGAGGAGAAATACTCTCTTAAATGAATAAGCTACTCTATCATCTCAAGGAGATAATCAATAAAAAGGAATTAATCCCGAAGGTAGTATCCTTAATTCTTGCTGTTTTTCTGTGGGTATATATCGGCAGCAGTAAGATTGGTGAGGTTGATTTCAGAGTGCCTATCGAAGTGAAGAATCTCTCCAGGTCTCTGGTCGTCTCTTATATGCCCCGCAAATCCGTGACGCTTACCCTGAATGGGGTCAAGGAAGATCTCACCAACGTCAATGTAAAGAATTTAAAAGTATTTGTCGATCTGCAGAATCCGGTTATCGGTGAGAAATCGAAGTACCCCGTCGAAATCGTCAGGCAACAGATACCTGAGGGTATCGACTTTTCCCTCTCCACGAACGAGGTAACCATTATCGTCGAAAAACGTGTCACCAAACGGGTCAAGGTTATCCCCATTGTCTCTGGAGATGTTCAGGAGGGGTATTTGATGGGAAATGTGAGAGTTACTCCCGAGTATGTTACCATCAGTGGACCGGCTTCGGAGATTGCGGATATTGATTCAGTGAAAACAAAGAGCATTGCAATAAATAATGAAAAAAAGAATATCGCACGGGAAGTTTCAATCGATCAAAATGACCTGAAGAATATTGAAATCAATGAAGGCAGTGTCACCGTTCTGATTCCTGTTTTTGAATCATCCAATCTCCAGCGTTTTTCAAAGAGCATCGAGCTGAAGAATATTGATAATGAGTATACGTATATTTTAATTGGTGATAAAGATGTCAATCTCTATGTCAAAACAAGAGAGGAGGATGCTCGTGTTGACGAAGATGACTTTGATATTTACATCAATGTTTCTTCAATTAACATAGAAAAAGAGTTAAAGAAGACAAAGACAGATTTTATTGTCTACGAATTTAGAATAGCCGTTCTCAACAAGTCCGGTGTTGATATCGCCTTTATGTATACCGTACCGGAGAAGATTATGATTAAAATTAGCAAGAAAGAGTGATAATAACGCTGGCGAAAGTCAATAGAGAGGGAAAGCAATGGAAAACATTCACCTGTGCATTAATGTTGATCACATCGCAACCATACGGGAAGCACGCGGGGGAGATGAGCCGGATCCCGTCGAAGGGGCTCGAATATGTGAAGAGAGCGGTGCCGATGGGATTACCATACACCTTCGAGAGGACAGAAGGCACATACAGGATGACGATGTTTTCGCTTTGAGAAAGAGCGTAAGAGGAAAGTTCAATCTGGAGATGGCACTTTCTGATGAAATAATCGATATTGCCAAGCGGGTCATACCGGACCAGATAACACTTGTTCCCGAAAAGCGGGAGGAGTTAACGACCGAAGGGGGACTTGATGTAAGAGGCCATTTCGACAGGATCAGAGAAGTTACCGAGCAATTTCATGAGCTGGGCGTTCTCGTTTCACTCTTTGTTGAACCGGAGGAAACTATTGTTGCTCGATCAATGGAATCAGGAGCGGACATCATTGAGATTCATACCGGAACCTACTGTAATGCCGTCGGGGATGCAATTGAAGGGGAGATCCGGAGAATATATCAGGCTGCTGAACATGCTCTTGAAAAGGGCATCAGAGTTCACGCCGGACACGGATTGAATTATGACAATATCCAACCGATACTGAAGACACCAGGACTTGAGGAGATGAGCATCGGTCATGCAATAATAGCACGGTCGATCTTTACCGGTATCGGAAGCGCGGTGAAAGAGATGGTCTCGATAATCAGATCCTCATGACTCATAGTTTCGTGCCACCTCCAGAAGAATACTTCACGGGAGAAAAATTATGTTCTTTAATCTCATAAAAATTATACTTATTTTCCTGTTTTTCTATTTCATATATAATATATTCAGGACTCTCTTCTCGATGAATCGAAAGCTGAAGAATATGAAGAATCGCGAGAAGAAAATCCGTGAAAAAAAAGATGACTCGGGGAAAACGATAGAGCTGAAAGATGATGAGTATACCGTTGAATAGTAATAGCAAACAGGATTATCTTCTATGAGAAGAATAGCGCTTTTGTTCATCTTCATTGTCCTCCTCGCCGGATGTTCTCGTCCGGAAGGTGAATTCGCTTTTCGAACGGATATCGATAATCGTTTCAAAAGGTTGAACGGGATTCCGGAGTTTCCACAACAGGAAAAAGTTGGCTGGTGTTTTGTCTTTAAGAAGGACTATGGGGAGAGGGACATCGGCGTCATTGTTATGAAAAAAGAGATTGTATGGGTAGATGTTGTACAGCAACGGGAGAGAATAGATAGCTCAAAGCGAGTGATCTTCGGGACCATAGAAGGGTACACCAAAGGACGGTATAAGATAATACTTACTGATAACAATGAGATTATCGGTGAGAAAGAATTTATCGTATATTCGGAGGATTCCTGGGAATAGTATATGTAATAACAATGAACCGGATCATTATTGAATGAAAGATAGAACGAAATAGAAGAAGGTGAAAAGGAGGAGGTTGCAATCAACGAGAAGCTCATATTTCAGTGAAATGAGATAATTCAGCTTGATCACCTGCACGATGAGAACACTGAAATAGATGATATTAACCGTGAATATCAAAAAGGGGAGCTTCTGTAGAATCACAGCATACGAACCAAAGGCGATAATAGCAGAGAGCGATGCTAACAGCAACAGATTTTTTGCACAGGTAACCCCGAGAAGAATAGGAAGTGTTTCCCGCCCGAGGATGAGATCTCCCTGGAAAGCAATGCAGTCCAACAGTACACTTCTCAGAAAAATAAAGGTGTAAATAAAAAATGATAAAAACACGATTTCATGAATGGCGTCTCCATCGCTAATGAGCGGTATTACCGTCGTTATGATCACCCAGCCACCTGCAACAACAATGCTTTTGGAAAAGTAGAGTTTCTTTATCAAATTGGATTTCATGGTATAGAAGATGCCCCGTATCCAGGGTGCCGAATAGAGTATGCCAAAGAGTGACGATGAGAGAAAGATGAGAGTCGCTTCCGTACCGTAGCGCCTTATTATGAACGAGGATATGAGCAGCGATATGATCGATACAGGGAGGAGAAGATTTTTATACTTTCGGTAGAGTACGAATTTATACGGATTACTCACCTTCAGGAAGTCCAATTCAAAGAGATTATTGATCGTGTACATTGAGAAAATGTATATAAAGCTGATGAATGCGAGCACGAAATCGGGTTTCCGGTCGAGAAAGCGTTGCGCAAAAAGGGTGATGAACGAGGCGGTGATGGCTGAAAAGAGATTTGTGCGGACAATAAATTCAGCGGTTTTCTTTAACAGGTTGATCAGGAAATTGCTGTTTGCATATTTTATATCATAGAGTCTTTCCAGCACCCGGTTGATGATCCAGCCGGGCGTGGACGCACCGGCGGTCACCAGAACGTGTTGTACATTATCGAATTGCCGGCTCTTGAGCTCGCTCTCCGTCTCGACATGATAGGTGACGATATTATTCTCATCCCCGATGCTGGCGAGCCGCTTTGTGTTCGCCGAGTTTTTGCCGCCGACAACAACGAGCGCATCTATTCCCCTCTCTATTCCCTGTTTCACATCATCCTGACGATTGTGTGTCGAATGACAGATAGTGTTAACGACAATAACATTTGAGAATCGTTCCCCGATGGCTCCAATAAGCGCTTCAAAGAGCTCCGTATCAAATGTTGTCTGCGAAACGACAAGATAGTTATCGGCAGGGGGGATATGGGGGACATCATCAATCTGCGAGACAACGATTACTCCTGATGAAGCATAGCTCTGTAAACCGATAACCTCAGCGTGATTTTTATCACCGATGATTATCGTGAAGTAACCGTTCCGCGAGTATTTCCTGATCAGACCCTGAACTCTCGCAACCCGTGAGCAGGTGAGATTGATATATCGCTTTGCCCGTTTCTTGATGTCTCTTAATTTCTCAAAGGGTATCCCGTGCGTTCGAATGGCTATAATCTTATCATCAATGCTCTCAAGAGTATTGATAGTCTGCAAACCCCTTTTGTGAAGCACCTCAACGGTTTGCGGGTTATGAATAAGGGGACCATAAACATAGATGCTCTCATCGGTTGTATTTATCTCATTAACTATTCGCAGCAGAGCATCTCTCACTCCCATGCAAAAGCCTGAATTCTTAGCCAGCTCGATTTTCATCCCCGGAAGTCACTCTCTCCTCAGAGCTGGTACCATTTCTCTGGTTACTGCAGGCTTTTCCTTTTCCTCTTCATCCTCCACTTGAACAGGAATTCTCTCAGGGAGATTCACCTCCGGTTTCGAGAGCAACCCGGTGATGTTAATCCTCAGATTCTCGTCGTCTCCAACGAGATTGCCAATCAGTATTTTGTAGTCGTTCAGGATACGTGAGTTCTTATCTATCTCGAAGGTTAGATTGAGCCTGGAATTTCGTAACGGTTTCGAAAGTGTAATTCTCCCCCCGATCTCGCCTCTCAGGTCCATACCCGAGAGCACGGTCCGCGTAAGAGTGAATTCCCGATTGACAATTCTCGTATCAGCGGTGATAGAGGTGAATCTCAAAGGGGGGATGTCAAATCCCTTGATCGCCAGTCCATTCATTATAACATTTTGAAGTGTGAGATTAAGCGTGCCCGATACCGTGTCGGTTTCAATATCAAAGCTGGAATTCACGGTGCCGCTTATGGATATGTTCTTCCGCACATAATTGACCTCTTTAACAGCGAGGGTGCCCCTGTACGTATTATTGAAAAAGTACGTAAAGGGATTCAGGCTCATATCGAGCGAGATGTTTCTGAGATTCAACTCGGCTCCATCACGAGCAGCTATAGCGAGGCTCTCTATAACGATATCGTCCAGGAAGCTGAAATCGATTGTGCCGACGCTGATATTACTTCCCATCTGCGGCTCAAGCTTCTGCAGCTGATTCCGTATGACGATCTCATAGGGGAACGTAAGGATCATGAACAAAATGGTCAGTATACAAGCGAGCAGGATGTAAAGCTTCGCTTTCGGGAGTTTCGGAATCTCCCCGAGCAGGAAAACAACGCGTTTTGCCATGTCCTGCAATGTATATACAATATCTTTTAAATCCATCTTTCACGTTTCAGGAACTTTAGTAGTATTTTCATCTTCTGCGCTCCTCAGCTCACCGTTGATATGCGGCACGGGGAATGATACATCAGTGCAGGGGGATCACTCCTACTGTGTGATGAAACTATCAATTTTCAAAACAACATCATACGTGTTGGTGCCCTTCAACCCCTGTTGTATTCTGAGATAACTGATCTTGAGCATTTTATTGGAATGCTCAACCTCATAGATAAAACGCAATATGTTATCAATTGGAATCCCCTCGAACTTGATATCCGTTGTTATCCTGATAAATTTATTCTGTATATTGGATTGCGTTCTTCGCGTATAGGCGATATTTTTAGCGATATTTGTGCTGGTTGCCCATTGCTCGACAAGCGAAGTGATATTCTCATCTTTCCGATTGAGAAACGCCATCATTTTTGCTTTTTTATTCTTAAGCTCACGGTACTGAGCATATATTTTGTCCAGCTGATTGAGCCGACTGATGTTGTTTCTGAGCTCCTCCTCACTCCTGTCCTTGAAATGAATTAAGGGAGAAACAATGAGAAAATACAGCAGCACGATTCCAACCACTACGCCGAGCAGTTTGAGTAATGTTTGCTCCCGCGCTGAAATCTTTATCATGGCGACCTCTTCCCTGAATCCGTCGTCCCGGTCGGTAGTTTTAACTTAATCATCATTGAAAAACGAACCTGGTTCCCCTTGGCGATATTCGTGTTAATAGACACGGAATCGAACTGTGCTGATTGAATGAGCTTGTTTTTAAACTCATCGATATGTTGACTCGAATCGATAAAGCCATCAATCCTGACAATCCGCTCGTTGATAACCATGTTCTTCAGCTCGAAGCTGACACCCTTGGGGAAAAAAGCGAGAATATCCTTAATAATATCGAGGACCAGATCATTTGAGCGAATTACCGCATTGAGGTTATCATACTCTTTCTTCTCTTTGGTGAGCAACTTCATCGCCTGTTGCACCGGATCGCCTGAAGTAACCTGCACATTAAAGTACCTTTTAAAGCGCTCACCTAATATGATATTGTATTTTTCGTTCGTGTTCGACTTGAGGATTGATGATGAGATGATATATACCAGCAGCACGAATAGCGACAGGATCGCAAAGGCACCGGAAAGATAGTAAATCTTTTTGGTTGTTCTCCCAACGTCAGGGATAAAATCACCTTTGAGAAAATTAACGGAAGCGCTCTTCTTATTGAGATACCGAAGCATGGTGCCAAAGGCAATGGGAAACTGCGTCTGTACCGTGATATCATCATAATCCTCGAGAAAGGGGATTGCGACTACCGGGAGATCAAGCTCCAGCGACACGATCGAACCGACACCCGTAATGTTTGAGCCTCCGCCCGACATGAGCACCCTGTTGAATTCAATAGCACCAAATTCGGTCATAAACGATTTCACCGTTATCACCAGCTGCTCTATCAGCGCATCGACGACGTCTATCGATGTATCATATATTTTTCTCAATCGAGCTTTATTCAGGTTCAGTGTTTTGTAGTACTCGCGCTGGAGATTATTCTCAAAGGATGTCAGATCGAGATTGAGTTTCTCGACGACATCTTTTACCTCTCCAGTGGAGAGCTTGAGCTTATCGGAGAGAGCGGCATATATCATGTTCAATCCAACGGATATGCATCGCGTGTAGAGCAGGCTGTTATCACGAATGAAATTCAATATCGTCTTGTTATTGCCTATATCAATTTGTATCACCGTCTCTTCGTTGATCCGGTTGAAATACCGATAACACTCAAAGAGCGCATTCGCTTCGAGCCCCATATGTGCGGGATAAATCTCGAACCTCTGCAGCACCGCCAGGAGCTGGAGAACTGTTTCCCGCTGCGTTGCCGCGAGGAGTATTCTTCCCTCTTCCGGATTCTCGCTTTTGAGCGGCTGAAAATCCATGGCGAGCTCTTCAAGCTGAAAGGGAACATCATCGCCTGCTTCATAAGGGAGCGCATCGGCTATTTTTTCGGTATCACTGAAGGGGAAGGTGATATTTCTGATAATCGCCCTTTCCATCGGCAGATTGGTGATAACGGTGTATCCTTCCAGCGCGTGCTCCTGTATTATCTTCGAGAGGGTGTCACCGATCGCCTCGTCGTGATCTTCACTGTCAATATCGATATCCTCATAGAAGAAATTGGTAACCTCAAAATCCTTTAATCCGGTTTTTGCCGTTACCACCTTTATAGACGAGGTGCCGATGTCCAGGGCGGCGATATTTTCGAACAAGGTGTTCCTCCGTGACGACGCATTAATTCATTCACGCAAAACATCCACCGTGTTTCAGTTGAACACTGGCGGTTCCGGTGCTCGATAAGGGAGCTTCGAGCAGATTACTGCTCACTCCAGTAATAAAATCTCTTGCTATCACGATAATAGATTGCAGTGATTGTAACAGTGGTTTTATTAACTTTCCCGGTAGATTCAATTCTAAAAAAATAGGATCTGACAGTGATTATGTTTTTCCGTATGTTTTCATCTCCTATCAGATCACTGATCTCATCCGTTGAGGAGAAAGGCTTTTCTCTCCTCCTCCTTATTATTTCAGTCACCGTATCATCGGTCATATGATCTGTCAATGCAGATAAAACTCGATAGGGAGCAGTATTTATATTTATTTTATTGAGCTCACTCAGATAATCAGAGCGTTTCCCGTACACCCGAAAATAATCCGAGAGTTTCCTGCTCCTCTCCTTTCCGATTTTCAGTTCGAGTTTGCTCTCCTCAGGAAGATCTCCCGCTTCGATATCCGAAAACATTGAAAGGCTTATATCCCGGTTCCCCTTATTATCCTCAACGAGATTATCCTCCTGCCCGGAGGTACCGCCACCAAGGCCATAATATATCTCCGGTGTTATACCCCTGACGAGCATCATTTCATCGATGCTGTCCATTTCCCCGTTTTTTGCACGGTACGGTGTCTCAAGGGTAAGATAGT
>CAZZCF010000155.1:0-9607 GCA_964652955.1 uncultured Leptospirales bacterium | reverse complement strand
ATCCCTCATAAATGAAAGTAATAGCTGCAAATGAGTAAATGCAATCTATAGTTGTTAACAAAACCGAATAGTAATTTTACCAAACTTTTTTAAAATTAGTAATAAAAAAAGCTTGACTTTTTGTACGTTTGGTCAATAATATAAACGATAATTCAAATATTTAATAAATAATTTTAATAATTATTCGGTTGTTCAAATTTTGATGTACATCAATCATAGAATTATAAGCATATCATCCATTCGAAATCACTTTAGTTTCAGCAACAAAAAGTATGGAGAGCCCATATATCATCTTTCAATCAATTATATGTTCATATTGTTATTCGATTCATAGAAAAAGTTAAGAACACATGCCGGAAAGTGGCATATCTTTAAGCAAAACATATGGCATGATTAATCATTATGATATATCGATGCCTGTTGCTCCGCTGTGGGGCACTGCTGATGCAGTTGTTTTGAGAAACCGGATGGCATTGCATGCCGTCGAAGAAGTTTGCCTACAACTCTCCTCTAAGGGAGTTCCCTGTGGAAGTCTGACAAAGTCGATTGATTGAGTGGTGGGTGAAATGCTGAGATCTCTGAGAAGAAATGTATTGGATGGCACTATGCTCATTTTTTCACCAGTAACGCTGGCCTTTTGTCTTTCGCATGTTGGGATTTCCGGAGCTCTCAGCAGTGGTAAGAGATCTAAAAATCCCGTGGTGGAATTTAAATGTTCATCGGGTATTCAAGGAGCGTGTAGATTCGGCTCCTTTTTAGAATGATTTTTATAATTCACTATCTTTCAGCAAAGGAGTAAAAACTATGAAAAAAAGTAAACCTGATTCCAAACGTCAATCTAAGTCTATTCAAATGTCTAATAAGGATATTGAGGCAGTGGTGAAGCGCTTGCGTGCCACATACAATTCGGAAAAGACGTACCCGCTTTCCTGGCGAATAAGTCAGCTGAAAGCGATGAGGTCAATGCTTCGAGAGCACAATAAAGAGTTTATCTATGCACTGAAAGATGATACGGGACGACCGTTGTATGAAGCGTGGACCGGTGACGTTATGTGTGCAGAGGGCGAAATAGGGGAAGCGCTCAAGGGGATCAAGAAATGGGTAAAACCACGCCCGTTGAAGTCAAATATCGCTTTCTTCCCCTCAAAAGCCTTTACCGTACTTGATCCCCTTGGAGTTGCGCTTGTGATTGCACCATGGAACTACCCGCTGGAATTGGCTTTAAATCCTGCAGTCGGCGCTATTGCTGCTGGCAATTGCGTGGTTATTAAACCTTCAGAATTCGCACCACGTACATCAGCACTGTTATCAAAATATGTGCCGGAATACATGGACACGGACGCAATTGCAGTGGTTGATGGGGGTGTCCCTGAAACAACATTTCTCCTCTCACAGAAGTTTGATCATATTTTCTATACCGGCAATGGGAGAATCGGTCGCATAATTTATGAAGCCGCTGTGAAAAATCTGACTCCGGTTACTCTGGAGCTTGGCGGGAAATGCCCCTGTTTCGTTACGAAAAATGCGAAGCTTGATGTAACCTGCCGCCGGTTATGCTGGGGAAAATTCTATGGCATGGGACAAACCTGCGTGGCACCTGATTATGTGCTGGTCGACAAGTCCATTGAAGATGCCTTTCTGGAGGGAATATGCAAAACTATCAAGGAGTTCTACGGTGATGACCCTCAAAATAACGAAGATTACGGTCGCATCGTGAACGAACGTCATCACAAGCGACTTGTCGGGCTGCTCAAAGGACAGGATATCCTTATCGGTGGACAATATGATTTTGATGACCTGTATATCGCACCGACTGTGGTGACGAATGTCGCACCGGATAATCCATTGATGGAGGATGAGATTTTTGGACCAATTCTGCCGGTTATAGGTGTGTCTGATACCGATGCTGCTATCTCATTCGTCAATGAGAGACCGAAACCGCTTGGGATATGTATTTTCACAGAAAGCCGCAAGGAGGAGAAGGAGATTCTCAGAAGAACAACGTCCGGTGGTGTTGATGTGAACACGGCGCTGCTCCATTCGGCGACGCCCGGCGTTCCGTTCGGGGGTGTCGGTGCCAGCGGCATGGGAACCTACCATGGCAGAGAGAGCTTTGAGACCTTCAGCCATCGCAAGAGTGTTATTCGCCAGGGAACATGGACAGAGCTCATAAGCCAGGCTGCTCTTCCACCGTATACGAAATGGAAGTGGTACCTGGCAAAAAAGCTTACCGGGAATCCATAAGGAATTCAGAGTTCTCATACAGAACGTGTGGTCCGTCATAAGGGAGAACCGCAAATTAGTCGCTATGACGAATGATGTCTGTATGTAAAATTAGCTTTGATTTAAGTATTCGCGTAGATGCTATACGTCTATAAAAAAGGAGGAGTCGCATGGAGGAACATAAGGTTTACGGATACCGATGGGTTGTGCTCATCGTTTATATGTTTATTACTATTCTCACTCAGTTGTTCTGGCTCAACTTCGTTGCTGTAGAGACCTTCGTTGAAGAACACCTCGGCGTTACCGCTATGCAGGTCGGCTGGCTCGCTCTGGTATATCCATTGGCCCATATCATAATCTCAATACCATCAGGTATGCTCATTGATCGGAAGGGTATTAGGACCAGCATAGGAATCGGTGCTCTTCTCGTGGGATTCTTCGGCCTTTTCCGACTTCTTAATCCGGATTCGTACACGATTATCCTCTTATCTCAGATAGGAATCGGCGCCGGGACACCCTTTATCCTTAATGGGATAACAAAGGTAGCCATTACCTGGTTTCCCGTCGAAGAGGAAGCTACCGCGGTAAGCCTTGGAACGGTTGCTCTCTTTCTCGGCATGTTCGTTGGACTGGGGATCACTCCGATGCTGCTCGATTCCTATGGCTATCATACGATGATCCAGATTTTTAGTGTATTGGGAGTTCTAGGAACAGTTATCTTCTTTATATTTGTCAAGGATAAGCCGCCCACGCCATCGAGAACAACAGAGGTGGATACGCAGATCGGGGATCTCAAGCAGTGGAAAAGCCTTGGTAATATACTTAGGATCCGTGATTTCGTAATACTCAGTATCGTATTCCTGCTGGGTACCGGTATATTCAACGGCATCGCGACATGGTTTGAGAAGATTCTCAGTGAAATGCACGGTATCGGTCTTGCCGACGTAGGGTATGTGTCTGGATTATTGATTATCGGTGCCATCATAGGTTGCATTGTCATACCGGTAATCTCGGATAAGGTCATGAAGCGGAAGCCCTTCTGCTTGCTTGCCGTTGGAGGAGGTGGGCTGGGTATTGCGTGGTTGCTCTTCCCCGCTGGATTGACGATGAGCATGGTCAACTCGTTTGTGCTCGGATTCTTTCTCGTATCGGCACTTCCGATTCTCATGACCCTGGCTGTTGAGTATACCGGCGAGGAACATGCCGGAATCTCGTTGGCGTGGCTCTGGATGGTGGGAAATCTTTTTGCGTTGATTGTGGTTCCGTCAATGGAGTTCCTCCGCTCAGAAACGGGTAAGTTTATCTGGCCGATTCTACTGATTGTTATTCTCATTACCATTGGATTTATCCTCGCATTTGCACTCAGGGAACCGGAATTAAAGGTGTCTCCGTCCGCAAAGGACGCAAGATAGATGGAATGCGATGACGATGAAAGGGGCTGCAGATTACCGAAGAGATTGTTGACTCCGGCACCCGATGTGGCTGATAGGCATAGAGCTCCAGATCTTGAATTGCAAATGAAGGAATTCTATGAGGTCGCCGGGGGGACTGGCGTACAGGGAGATTAACCGGGGAGATACTTGAGAAATTGGGTTTTGAAAGAAAAGCCAGGGATCTCTGGGGTTTGGAATCCCAAGAAACCAGTGGTGAAAAAATGTGCCTTTTGACATTAAATATTTCTCATTAGAATTATTACTAAAGGAGGTATACCATGTCTGAACTCATTCCAAAGGACCTGCCGAAAGGGAAGGATCTCATTGAAGAGGGGAAGAAAATTGGAGCGTCTCTGGAGATTGCCACAAGCGGTTACGAGAGAGAGAGAAAACGTGATTTCTTTCAGTGGCGGATTGAAGAAGCGAAAAAGGGCAGCATAAACTTTTTCCCGCAGATGGGGTTGAGCACTGTCGATGAACAGGTTGAGGCGACAAAAAAGCTCTACGAGGAATTTCAGAAGCGGGGGATTGATATCAATATAATGCTGGTGACAAGTAGCACGGTGAATGGTCTCCCCCCTGATCTGCGTGAGAAAGCTCCCAAGGGGACCAGTTTTATACTGAAGGAATTGGAAGACTTCAAGCGGATCATCCAGGCGTCTCCTGTCATGCCGCTATTCGGCGATAATATGGTTGGAACGCCTAATTCGGTAAACAATGCCAAGAATATCTTGAGTGCCGGTGGTCTGGCTATGGGGACGCTTTCCCAGTTCACCTGGGATTATCCATACTGGGATGATGATGTCGGTCAGGTCAGTGAAACGGTGAAGGCGCTTGGAATTATCGCGAGCAAATATGATATCGGCAGTTCACTGGGAAGCTATGTCGGCGACGGGACATCATCGTCATTTCTTGATCACGCCTCAGAGGTCGGTTACTGCCTCCTCGAACAGTACGTGGTTGAAGAGCTCTGTGGAGCCCGGTATGCCATCAGCCTCGGGGGATTGATGAGCAATATTCCGGCCAAGATGGCAACCTGGCTGGCTATCAATGATGCCTTGCGAAAGGGAGTAGTTCCGGTAATAGCCCATATCGAGGGGAATACAATAGAGCCCGGCGAGGATTGTGCTGCGAATTATGGTCTGGTATTAGCGGATTTTATTCCCTATGCTCTTATAGAGAGAAAGTATAAAACCGGTGCTATTTATATTCCGAAGCCGGTGACCGAAGCATTGCAGGTACCGACGCTTGAAGAGATAATTGATGTTGCTGCGGCCTGTTCAGCATCTCTGCCCCGAGTGTATGAAATCGAGGAAGCGGGTCTTTTCGACGATTCTGAGATAATAAAGTTGAAGAATGTACTTATTGGAAATGGTAAAAAATTCTTCCAAAATATCCTGAAGGGATTAGCTGCTGATTGGGGAGTGGACGTTAAAGATCCGGTGCACGTTCTTCTGGCAGTACGGAGACTGGGAGGTGCAAAGCTTGAAGAGCTGTACCATCCGGGTAAGAGGGATTCCTCACGATATCGAGGGATTGTCCCCTACTCCATGACGGATTTAATACAGATGATGGATCCCTTCGTTGAATTCTCATCCGAGACGATTAGAACTGAGAAACTGGGTGATGCGATCAAGGATAAAAAGATTGTCATCGGATCCACCGATACGCATGAATTCGGCCTCTATGTGCTGGACAAGGTATTCAATGCTTTTGGAGCAAAAGTACTCAATGCCGGCGTTGACCTCGATGCTGAAGAGGTCCTGGATCTGGCTTCGAAGGAGGGAACTCCATTTATTGCTATGAGCACTCATAATGGCCAGTGCTTCGATTGGGGGAAGCGGTTTGTTGAGGTTGCGAAGAGCCGAAAACAGGATGCCAAGCTGTTCATGGGTGGCGTGCTCAATGCGATTCTGGAGGGAGCGGCGGAACCGGTGGATGTAAAGGATAAGCTTTCTGCGTTGGGCATTGTACCGTGCAATGACGCGGTTGATATCGCGAAGGAATTGGCGCGGTAAACAAGGTACACGTAAGTGAAGAATCGGTGAGTGCTTGTATCCTTTTTTTATTTTTCATATTAATGAGGTGATACTATGGTCAAGGGGAAAGAGAAGCTGATCATAACTGCGGCTCTATCGGGAGGTGCGACATTCAAGAATAACAATCCAAACGTTCCCTATACTCCGGAGGAATTTGCGGATGAATGTGAGAAATGCGTGCAGGAGGGCGTCAGCATCGTGCACATTCACGCGAGGGATCCGGAAACCGAATTTGCAACTGAAAATCTCGATATAATACGCGCAACTGTTGAGGCGATTCGAGAGCGCTGTCCCGATATCATCATCAATCTCAGTACGGCCATAACCATGAATCTCACGCCCGAACAGAGGATTGCGCCGGTTATCGAGCTCAAACCGGAGATGGCCAGCCTGAATACTGCCACCATGAACGATGGAGTGGCAAACCATAAAACTGGCGAGGTCATGTTCGAGTATACCTTCGAAAATCAGCTAAACATGATTGTCGATTTTGCGAAAATAATGAAGGAGCACAAGGTAAAACCGGAGCTGGAGGTATACGGTCCTGCCGGTATATTCAACATGCTCTTGTTACGCAGGCAGAAGGATCTGTTTGTTGAGCCCCTCCATTTCCAGTTCGTCTATGGAGCATTCGGAGGAGTCGCTTATGATCCGATAATGCATATGACCATGCTCGGCAACCTGCCGGAGGGGGCAACCTTCGGCGTCTGTGGCGTCGGCCCAAATCAGGTGCCGGCAGGGATAATGAGCATTATGACCGGCGGCCATGTGCGCATTGGTCTCGAGGACAATGTCAGAGTTCCAGGCGGGGAGCTGGCTCAGGGGAGCTGGGAGCAGGCTCTATGGGTACGGAAAGTTGCCGAAATATTTGATCGGCCAATCGCCACACCGGATGATGCTCGCGAGATGCTTGGGTTGAGAAAACGGAAATGAATCGTTGAGCAGAGTATAAATTTTTGTTCTTGTCCGTACAGCTATCATTCTCAAGGAGGAGCAAATGGCAGAAATTGAAAGAGTGTGCGTTATAGGAGCAGGTTTTATGGGACAGCAGATTGCTACTGTTGCGGTGATGTGTGGAAATATTGTGACGGCTTTTGATCCAGGTCCCGATGCGCCGGCAAAAGCGATGGAGGAGTTGAAGAAAATATTTGCATTACAGGGCAATCAGGAACAGGAGAAGAATCTCATTGAAATGAAAGAGAAGATAAAATATTGTGAGAACCTCGCCAACGCAGTAGCAGATACAGATCTGATAATCGAAGCAGTACCTGAGAAGATGGATTTGAAGAAGGAAATATTAGCACAGATCGATAAAGAAGCCCCGTCTTCTGCTATTATCGCTTCAAATAGCTCTTCTATACCGGTTGTGAAGTTAGAAGATGCGATAAAGCGGAAGGACAAGGTGTTGAACATCCATTTCGATGCTCCGTTGATACAGAGGCCTATGGTAGATATTATGCCGGGAACAGCAACCAGCAATGAGACCATTGAGAAGGCTATCGCATGGGCAGAGAGTATTGGATGTGTACCGGTTGTTGTCAAGAAGCCGATCATGGGGTATCTGGGGAACCGCCTCTGGCGTGTAGTAAAACGGGAATCACTTATGCTATGGGATGAAGGATACGGCGATGTTACAGAAATTGACCGGGCATGGATGCTTCAATTCGGCGTTGACCTTGGTCCCTTTGCCATGATGGATGCGGTGGGTCTCGATGTGGTCTACGATATTGAGATGGCATATTACAACGAGAGCGGCGATCCGAAGGACAAACCACCGGATGCCTTAAAGGAGATGATAGATAAGGGTGAGCTGGGTCTTAAAACAAACAAGGGATTCTATAACTGGAGTGATCCTGAGTTTTTAAAACCCGACTTTCTTAAAAAGCAGAAACGAAAGAGAAGGGAACAATAAGAATATTTATTTCTGTTTATGCTATTCAGTTTTGTGGTTTAGAAAAAAACTTGACACCTATATGTGGACATTTCAGCCTACTTTGCTATAACTATTATCCTGTAATTGTTAATGGATGGAAAGATGTCAAACAAAGAAGTTGAAAATAAAACAAGAACATCATTCATTGAGGAGCATCGGCGGAGACAAATAATTGATACCGCAATCAAAACAATTGCACGCGATGGTTTGAATCAAGCATCGCTCGCCAATATCGCACAGGAGGCTGGTATTAGTAAGGGTGTCATCTCCTATTACTTTAATAGTAAGGATGATCTCATTGATCAGATAGTAATCTCGATTATGGAGGAGATGAAGGATTATATCAGGGAGCGTGTGGAACGTCTCGATCCAGCACCTGAGAAACTCAGGAGATATGTGAGCTCATTCTTTGAGTTTGCTCAGTCAAATTCAGAAAAATATTCCGCATTCATTGAACTGTGGACGACCATCAGCACAAAGGACATGGTTAATCCTTTCGGATCATTATCCTATGAGCAATGCAGGGCATATATTAGCAAGATACTTCAGGATGGAAAGAAAAGCGGAGATTTTGGTGCTGTCGATATCAAGATCACTGCCACAGTATTGCAAGGACTTATTGATGGCGTTATTATACAATGGCTCCTGGATCCGGAGTTGGTTGATCTCGAGGGTTGTCATGCGAAAGTGCTGGAAATTATCGATTTGTATATGAAACAAATCAAGAAGTAAACTTTTATACAAAAACCATTAGACAACTTCCCTCTTTCATTCTGTATCATTTTTTAAATTTTTTTTAATACGAAAAGTTCTTGACTATTTAGCCGTTTGTTCAAAAATTTAGCCAATCGGATAAAATTCAACTTTCCTAATTCATTCACATTAATCCTGGAGGATAAGCATATAGGTGTTGCGAATGCTTGTTATTGAGTTATTCAAATTCATTATAAAAGGAGACAATAATGATAATCGATTTCCGGGTGCGTCTTCCCTTTACCGAACAGTTTCCCGATGCGGATCCCAGCGATCTCTCCTTCATCCCCTATTACATGAGCCATTATCTCGAGCTCTTCTCCATCGCGATCGAACAGAAGGACTCTGTTTCCACCGAGACGCTCCTCGAATCCATGAAGCAGAATGGAATCGAGAAGGCTGTTCTTCAGGCCGAGTGGGAGTTTGGAGATTACACTGCGCTCAATAAGGGCGTACTGAAGCTGGTGGACCGGTATCCCGACAGTTTTATCGGCTTCTGCACGGTGCATCCTGAGGAGAGCAGGGATATGGCGCAGGAGGTTGCGGAGTGGGTCTCGCAGGGGATGCGGGGCGTCAATCTGCAGCCTTGGGCATACAGGGTATATGCGCATGACAGGCGCTTCTACCCCGTATACGAGAAGTGCGTGGAGCTTAACGTGCCGGTGACCATTCACACGGGGACGAACTGGTCGCTCACCCGCAGCATGGACTACGGACGTCCTCTCTATCTCGATTACATCGCCTGCGATTTTCCCGAGCTCAGAATTGTCGCCAGCCACGGTGGATGGCCCTGGGTGAACGAGATGGTTGCGGTCGCCTGGAAACATCCCAACATATATATCGAGACCGGTGCGGTGAGCCCCAAGTACATCGGCCGCCCCGGCACAGGCTGGGAGACGTTTATACAGTATGCGAATTCCATCCTCAGGGAACGTATCCTCTACGCATCGGAGTGGCCTCTTCTTCCCTTCGAGCGGGTTATTGCGGAGACGGAGGCGCTCCCCCTGAAGGATGATGTGAAGGAGCTTTATCTCGGCAGGAATGCTGCGAAGCTTCTTGGCTTATAGGAAGTATGCACATGCATTATTGTTTTGTTCAATGTGCTTTCTGATAATTGATAAGAGGGGGACTTCTAAAAACTAATAATATGATGTCCCCTTGGCCAGCGTTGTTTCGCACATCCTGTGCACGCTGGCATGCGCGACATCGTGTCGCTGTGGGCTCAA
>CAZZCF010000154.1:0-9667 GCA_964652955.1 uncultured Leptospirales bacterium | reverse complement strand
CTCGATTACCCGCTCCACCGACGATGGCTCAGCTGAATCCCTCAAAGGGGTTGATCTGTACATTAAAATTCTCAATCGTAATTCCGATAACTATCACAAGCTTAAAAAGCTCATTGATCAGGACATTGACTGCCAGGAGGTGGAAAAGACAGCGTTCAATATATTCGAGAAGGTATACTCTGAGACCCCGGACAGCGATCGACAGAAATTGGAGGCTTTTGAGATGCTTCAGAAGCTCTTCACCGAAGCCGTTAACAAGGCTTCTATCAGTAAATCGATGCTTACCATAAAACAGTATTTTCTCCTCTCCGGTGGCCTCGATGAAGGTAAGATCAGATCCTGCGTTCAAACAGATAATGTTGAGTTCAAAGCGACTATCAACAATCTCAATCAGCAGGTCAAGATAGCTATCGATTTGCTCAAGAAGGGCAAGGGAGAAATTGCTCAGGGACTCAAGGGGAAAGATCTCAATATCTTTGTGATAAAATCCTCGGAGCTGCTCATCTATTACTATGATCTAATAGGCAATCAGCAGCTTCTTGACTATTATAAGCGGATCAACGATCTCTATAAGAAATATTTCGTCATTCGGGATTGATAAAGAAAGCCGCTTCATATCTCATCATCCCCATCCCCTAATAAAAAGGAGACTCCGTTTGTTTCAGAATCCCAGATTGATATTTATTTTTGTTCGTGGTGAATAATCTCCCCGAAGACATCTTATTATCGCCCTCTTCGAGCATGCCGTATTGGAAAAGGAAAAAAGCGCCGGCGGCAATGATGATATACCGGAGAGGATAAAAGGATTGCCGGTACATACTATTGTCAGCCGCATTCTGTGACGTTCGGTATAGGCAATCATTCTCAGAAGCTCTCTCCTGTTGAGTTTCTCAACGTGATAGAAGACAGTCACCTCACTCACACTCTCTTCCCGTGAAGATTTGACCTTCAAATGCGAGTTGCAGAATCGGATAAAGTGTGCGCCATTTTTAACTATTTTCGCCTTCGCGAGCACACGAGAGATCTCTCCGGTCAGGAGTGAATCATCAGTAATAAAAATGGAACGATCCCCGCTCCGGGAGGTGGGCAGTACAGAATGGGCCGCGCCATGAAAGTATATCGCTTCGCGGGAAATCTTCTCATTTATCTTCTCAGATTCCGAGAGGAGTTTATGTTCATTCTCGGTGAAGGTAATGCGAGAGGGTGTAATCAAGCCCTTCACCAGATCCATAATTTTATAGCGCAGTTTTAATTCAACGATTTTAGTCACCGAGTCATCCAACCGCTTTTCAGTCAACCTCCCCTCCTGAAGAGCCTTCTCTATCGATTTGACAATAAGGGGGACATGATATCCATGCGTACTGATCAGGACGATGTCTGCTCCTGCTCGTATCGATTGAACTGCTGCTTCACCGAGATCGATATACCGGCTGATTGCATCCATCTCCATATCATCAGTTATTATTATCCCCTCGAATTCCAGTTCCTGACGGAGAATATCGCGCAAGAAGAGAGGAGAGACGGTGACCGGAAGATTGTTACCGAGCACTTTCGGATAGGCGATATGAGCAGTCATAATAGCTTCGACATCTGCGTCAATTGCTGCAACAAACGGTTTCAGCTCAACTTCTTTCAGGCGCTGCAGACGGTGTGGCAGTACCGGAAGAGTGATATGCGAATCCTTGTCAGTATCCCCATGGCCGGGAAAGTGTTTTGCCACCGCAATACACCGAGATCGCTGAAGCCCCTCGACATATGCGATTGCCATTCGCATCACGACATCCGGTGATGAGCCGAAAGAACGGGTGTTAATCACCGGATTTGCAGGGTTATTATTCACATCCACAACCGGAGCCAGATTCATATTTATTCCCAGAAGTCTCAACTGAATACCAATAATACTCGCCAGATCAGCTGTCAGTCCTTCATCATCGACAACACCGATTGCCATATTTCCGGGAAACTGCGTTACGCCGTCAACGATCCGCTTTACCCGTCCTCCCTCCTGATCAATCGATACGAACAACGGTATGCCGGAGTATTTCATTGACGTGCTCTGGAGATCCTCAATGAATTTCCTGGTGCCCTTCTCATCCGAGAGATTGAACCCGAAGAGGATAATCCCACCGGGAAGATATTTTCTCAGAATCCTCTCTGAACGATCGGTATGTCGAGCACCGGGGACGCCAATCATAATCATCTGACCTATCTTTTCCTTGATGGTCATGGTTTTGACAATGGCACGGGATTCATCAATCCGCTTTATCGTACATGAGAGCGTAAAGAGCATACATAGTGCCGTACACAATAGAATGACTGACATGCGCTGCAGTTTCCGGATAGAGCCTATCAACATTATCTCCTCCTTGGTGTGCTTTATCCAATCCCTAAACCGAGTGTGAGTTCCACATACCGGTATTAATGATATCGGATATACCCCCTCTCTAATTCAGGCCTCGTGCACCGGTGAATAGAAATTCATTCGAAGTGCAATAAACAGAATCAATAATTGCATGATCCATGCACTATCACCCAAGGAACACAAGAGCCGTTCTTCCAATAACAGGAAAATCATTATTAATAGCTCCTCTATGATATTCAGCGAAAGGATTTATTGTCAACAACATGAGTATCGGTATACGTTGTTATTTCTTCTCCGATTCTTCTCCGCAGATCGTGTTTATAATCACCAATCACCGTCGGGGAGTTGCTGAAGCGTTTCTCCTGAACGGTGATATGCCCTGCTGATTATTCATATGAACATCCCCGGATGCTCGTATGTACATTTTTTTATTTGACTTATGGGAATATTAGCTCAGAATAATTTAATTTCACTTTATACAGGTATCAACAATAAAATCCGAAGAGAGTACTATAAGGGGACTTCTTAAAACTATTGATATGATGTCCCCGTCGACGGTTGTTTTCGCACATCTTGTGCACGCTGGCATGCGCGATGTCGTGTCGCTATGGGAACAATGTAAATACTGTTTTTCAGAGATTCCCATAAAATTTAGATAAATGCAAGAGCCCGTATTAGATTTAAGAATCCGCTCTACCAATTAAGTGATCGGGAGCACGTACGATTCAGAGAGCACATCGCATGGTTGCCAAAAACAGTGAAATAAAATTTCTCGATAGCTTTGATGCCGATACCGCTGTTGTGCCGAAGGTGATCGATTCTCTGATCTTTGATCTCAAGAAGATGAAGTATCCCAGAGAAGAAATATACGAGATCGTCTTATCAATGGACGAAGCAATAACCAACGCCATTCAGGAAACGATGAAGAAGGACACCGATGGCGTCTCTGTTGAAAAGGACCCGGAGAGGAAGGGAATAACGGTACGGTATACTGTTTCAATCAATGATTTTAATGCGACCATTATTGATCACGGGAAAGGACTCGACATAAAGGGTCAAATGGAACTCACGCCCCAGAAGCATTCCGGTGACTACTATGATCAGATAATCAGATATGTCACTGATGCAGAAAGGAAGAAGTTAACGGTAAGAGTAAACGGGAAGGAGATAATGCTCAAAGGAATCGGTGCAGGATTGAAGATCATCCTCGCTTTCATGGATTCAGTAACGATAGACCTCATAGAAAAGAAACGCGGATTATCCGATACCATCTCGAATGCGACTGACGGAACCATCCTTAACCTAATCCGAAAGAGGAGATATTGACGATGATAGAGAAAGCCCGGAAAGCTTACAAGAACCTGGAATATCTGAATTCCCATGAAGCACGCACGATACGAATCCTGGCCGAGTATCTCGAGCCTGAGATGCGATTCGAACAGTGTAACGTTCTTCATACCGTTGTGTTTTTCGGATCATCGCGGATCAGACCGGAAGATCCCAAAACAGGAGAATATTACCTGGCTGCCGAAGAGTTTGCGTATCAGCTCTCGGTCTGGTCAAAGGAGCTGGAACAGCGTGGAAACAGCTTTTTCATCTGTACGGGGGGTGGCCCGGGAATCATGGAGGCGGCAAACAGAGGGGCAGCGAGAGCAAAAATGAAAACTATCGGATTAAATATCTCGCTCACCTTCGAACAGCATCCGAATCAGTATATCACACCTGAGCTGAATTTTGAATTCCATTATTTCTTTATGAGAAAACTCTGGTTTCTCTATCACGCGAAGGCAATTGTCATTTTTCCCGGTGGATTCGGAACACTTGACGAGCTCTTCGAAACGCTCACCCTCGTTCAGACGGAAAAGCTCGAAAAAAGAAATATTCCGATACTCCTCTATGATAGAGCATACTGGGACGATCTCATCAATTTTGAAAAGTTTGTTGAATACGGTCTCATCTCTCCGGAGGATCTCGACCTCATCTACTTCTTCTCAAGCCCTGAAGACGGAATGAATATCATTAAACCAAAGCTGTTACAGCTCATCGATGATTTCATCCAACACCGTTTTTAGGACGGGAGCAAAAAGACGAAGAGAATGAAACCGTACTGCAGTTCCTGTCAGCATTACTTAAGGAAAGGAAGTATACGAAGATGAAAAGATACATAACAGCACTGTTTCTTGTAATCGTAACAGGTTCGGTATATGGCGGAACGGACTTTGTCCTCTATAAGAATCAAGCGTTCAACTATAAGATAATCATCCCGCGGGGCTGGGAGAAGGTGGATCTTAATCTTCAGAACAAGAGTATCATGTATGCAACGAAAGGTAAAACCACTGAAATCAAGGTCCGTGCCTACAGATCGACGGAGAAGGATATTGAGAGTCTCACGCATGAAACGAAATGGAATCTGCGCAGAATCGATCCGAAGCTCAATGAAATACTGGAAACAGAACAGATCGAAATCAAGAAAAACATTACCGGTAAATTAATCATCTTCGAATACCGGCTGAACAGAAAGAACATCCTCAGCCGGGTGATGATAACGAAGGGTGTTGATATGATTTATATTATTGAATGCAGGTCGGGCATCAGCACCTTTTATAGCTATGATAATATCTTTACCACAGCTCTCTCAAGCTTTGGTCCTGTTCAGGCAACAGATGATAATTAGCTTTGACTAACCCGCTTCCTGTTACAGAGAGCAGCAAAGCGTTCGTGGTTTTTCTCTGCCCAGGGCCGGAATCGAACCGGCACGGACTGAAAGTCCAAGGGATTTTAAGTCCCTTGTGTCTACCAATTCCACCACCTGGGCTCCCTTCCACTATTCAAAGATGAAATACAGACAAGAGCACTTTACGGACACTCACCCCGAAAGGGTATCATATGCTCATACTCTTAAAAATACAATTGGTTTTTCTGTTGAAAAAAAATGAGGCGCCGAGCGGATTCGAACCGCTGAATAAAGGTTTTGCAGACCTCTCCCTTAACCTCTTGGGCACGGCGCCCTTGAACTCATTTTTCGAGACGTATATTAATCCCATATACGTTCACCTTTTCAAGTTGTCAATATAAAAACAGTTCAGATTACAACACCTGATTCATCAGTTAAAAGAGTTTTTATGATTGCCCGTAAGCAATTCGCACCCTGTCTATTTTCAATTTAAATAATATTGACAATTTACCTAAATGTGTGACTAATGGTAAAAAACAGTGTAGTGGAACATAAATTCGGTGTAGATTTCAAATATGTCAATATAGGTTTAGGAGGTAATCATGGTTAGGCGCATAGAAAAAGCGGCAGTTATTGGCTCCGGTATAATGGGTGGGGGCATCGCTGCTCTCCTGGCTAGTGCAGGGATCCCAACACTTCTTATGGACATCGTTCCTTTTGATCTGTCCGAAGAGGAAAAAAAGGATCCGGTAGCACGGAATAGATTGGTAAAAGCTGGTCTCGATGCAGCCATTAATTCTCGGCCAGCTCTTTTTATGCATAAGAAGGACGCCGAGCTCATTACAATCGGGAATCTCGAGGATGACTTCAAAAAACTCAATGAATGCGACTGGATCGTTGAAGTTGTTGTTGAAAATTTAAAAATCAAGCAGAGCTTATTCAAACGGCTAGAGAAGATACGTAAGCCCGATGCAATCATCTCAACGAACACTTCCGGTTTGCCATTGAACAAGATCTCAGAGGGAAGAAGTGATGAATTCAAGAAGCACTTCCTGGGAACGCACTTCTTCAATCCCGTACGGTATATGAAACTTCTCGAAATTATACCCGGAAAGAAGACCAAGAAAGACATTCTCCAGTTTATGGCAGAGTTCGGTGAAAAGATTCTCGGCAAGGGTATTGTCTGGGCGAAAGATACGCCAAATTTCATCGGCAACAGAATCGGTGTTCAGGGAATGGTAAAATCAATGCAACTCATGCTTGAGGAGGGGCTCACCATTCCCGAGGTTGATGCAATCTTCGGTCCGCTGATGGGAAGACCGAGAACTGCAATGTTTAAAACCGCTGACCTTGTCGGTCTTGACACCTTCTCCCATGTGGCAAATAACTGCTATGATTTCTGCCCGAGAGATGAGGCGCGTGACTCTCTTAAGCTCCCTGATTTTGTTGGCAAAATGATCGATAAGAAACTCCTCGGCGACAAGACAAAATCGGGATTTTACAAGAAGGAGAAGACACCGGATTTTAAAACAATCAGAAAAGTTATTGATCCCAAGTCCCTGGATTACAGTGAGTACGGTGATGTACAATTCCCCTGCATTACTGCAGCGAAAAAGGCAAAGACACTTCCTGAGAAGATGCAGGCAATCGTATATGGAAACGATAAGGGTTCTCAATATGCATGGAAAGTGATGGCGAACTCTCTTATCTACTGCGCAAACAGAATCCCTGAAATCTCGGATACCATCATTGAAATTGACAATTCAATGAAATGGGGATACAACTGGGAGATGGGACCGTTCGAGACATGGGACGCCATTGGTTTAAAAAAATCAGTTGCCCTGATGAAGAAGGAGGGCTATAAAGTTCCGAGCAAGATCACAAATATGATCGAATCGGGCAAAAACTCCTTCTACAAAATGAAAAAGGGCACCCGCTTCTACTATGACTTCAAATCCAAAGATTACAAAGAAGTTTCGATAAGCCCCAATATTATCTACCTCGAAAACATCAAGGCAGTGAGAAAGCCCGTTATGGAGAAGCCTTCGGCATCACTTATCGATCTCGGCGACGGAGTATTCTGCTTTGAGCTGCATACGAAAATGAACGCTCAGAATCCAGAGGTCTTTGAGCTCTATCACAAGATAGTTGATTATGTCGGTGACAACGGTGTCGGGCTTGTGCTCGGAAATCAGGCGGGCGGAATGCCCGGTGCTTTCTCAGCAGGCGCCGATCTCAACGTTGTACAGGAAGCTGCCATCGCCAAACAGTATACGAAAATTGAGTCGATGGTGAAGCTCTTTCAGGATGGTCTTCAAAAGTTGCGATATGCTCCCTTCCCAGTTGTTGCTGCACCCTTTGGCATGACCCTTGGAGGCGGATGCGAAATGTGTCTTGCCTCTGACAAGATTGTCGCCCATTCGGAGCTCTTCATGGGACTGGTTGAAATTGGGGTTGGCCTCCTGCCCGCTGGCGGTGGTTGCATGAATCTCTGGAGGAAGTTTATTCAGTCGGTGCCGGAACCGGTGAATGTCACTGATCTTGCGGCATTTTTCGTCCCGGCTTTCATGAATATTGCCCAGGCAAAGGTGTCCATGTCGGCCGCACAGGCGCGGGGAAATGGCTTTCTCGGTCCCAAGGATAGAATAGTGTTTAACAGGGATTATCTCATCGGAGAGGCGAAAAAAGACGTGCTCAAGATGGTGGATGAAGGCTACACAGCACCGCAGAGGAAGAAACTCATGGTTTTCGGTGAAGCGGCCCATGGCATGATCGATTCCGAGCTCTTGAATATGGTTTCTGGCGGCTATGTAAGCGAATACGATGCTTTCCTGGCAAAGCGGATTGCCTATGTCGTTAGTGGTGGACAGGCACGTGCCGGCAGCGCAATCGATGAAGAGACCATTCTCAAGCTTGAACGAGAAGCATTTGTCGATTTCTGTAAAGAGGAAAAAACACTGGCTCGAATCGATCATATGCTCAAAACAGGGAGACCGTTGAGGAATTAATAAAGTAACTTTAACGTTTAACAGGAGGAATTCTATGAGGGATGCATATATAGTAACATCAGTGAGAACGCCAGGATGCAGAAGGAACAAGGGGGCATTTGCACAAACACGGCCTGAGGAGCTCCTTTCTCATATACTCAGCAAAGCCGTTGAAATGACTCCCGGCCTGGAAAAGAAGGATGTGGATGATATCATGATTGGCTGTGCCTTCCCTGAAGCGGAACAGGGCCTGAACGTCGGGAGAGTGGCACTGCTCATGTCAGGATTTCCCGTTCAGGTAAGCGGCGCGACGGTGAACCGTTTCTGTTCGTCTGGCCTTGAGGCCATAGCACTATCTTCGCTGCGGGTCATGGCAGGTTGGTCCGAAATCACTATGGGCGGAGGTGTTGAATCGATGACCTATGTCCCTATGGGTGGCAACCTTGCGAGACCTCATCCCGATTGGGCTCGGGAGAATCCAACCGTCTACATCTCCATGGGTATTACGGCAGAGAATGTTGCCAACCGGTACAACGTCAGCAGAGAGATGCAGGACGATTTTGCCTATCATTCGCAGATGAAGGCCTCTGAAGCACAGGAGAAAGGGTTGTACACTGAAATTGTACCGACACCAGCGGTGAGATTTGTCGAAAAAGATGGTAAGTGGAAAAAAGAGACCAAACTCCAGGACTTTGATGATGGTGTGCGTTCGACAACAACCATGGATGGACTGGCAAAGCTTCAACCGGCTTTTGCTGCAAATGGTTCGGTAACCGCCGGTAATTCCTCGCAGACAACTGACGGTGCCGCAGCAACCATTATCATGAGTGAAGAAGCGGTGAAAAAATACGGTCTGAAGCCCATTGCAAAATTCAAATATTACACAACGGTCGGATGCGAGCCCGATGAGATGGGAGTTGGTCCTTCCGTTGCAATACCGAAACTCATGAAGATCTCCGGCATGAAAATGGATGATATCGGGCTGTGGGAGGTCAATGAGGCATTTGCTTCTCAAGCGATCTACTGTCTCCAGAAGCTCGGCTTGTATGATAAAAGGGAACTGTGGGAATCGGGAAGCGACAAGAGAAAAATCAACATACACGGCGGAGCCATCGCTCTCGGCCACCCGCTCGGCTGTACCGGCGCAAAGCTCTGTGCAACGCTTATGGCCAATATGAGAAGTCGTGGCGTTAAGTATGGCGTCGAGTCCATGTGCATTGGCGGTGGCATGGGGGCCGCTGCTCTCTTTGAGCTCGTTGAATAGAATATTCAGAACATTCTTTAAAAATGGGAAGAAGGGTTGTCTCTGGACAGCCCCTCTTCCTATTTACATAAAATTTACATTACCCTCTTAAGGATGCTCTAAAATATACCGATTTTTATATCAGATAGTACGGACTTCTGCATTTTGAAAGAGACAACAAACATCCGGTCTTTAAAAAAGATACAGAGACGCAATTTTTCAGTAGATACAGAGACTTTTTGAACAGTATGATCAAAAATATTTCACTTTACAAGAGAAGCTTATGAGTTATCCTTCTCTCAATAGACACTACAAGCTATTATTTCGAGGTATAAATCGAACAGATGGAATCTGATGTTCTCAATATCCTCGCAAACATTCCCGTATTGCAGGATTTAAGC
>CAZZCF010000153.1:0-9737 GCA_964652955.1 uncultured Leptospirales bacterium | reverse complement strand
ATCATTTGTCACAATTCACTACTCACTGATAACTGATACAAAATCCTGTTATCCTGTCTTATTCCTTGTTGGCCCGTGTGGATCTATGCTCGCAAATAGTACCCTGTTCCACTATTGTATAAAAATTCTGTTACGCTCATGTCTCGCTGTAGCCGGTAATTTCGCTGCTCCGCTTGTAAAGGGGCATGAGAGCGTCGACCGTCTTCAGATAGACATCATTGAAGAGATCGTTATACATTCGGTGATTTTCCGCAATGGGCTGAAATTCCTGACCCGTGGCAACCATGGCGCTTACCGCTTCTTCGAAACTGCCGAACATGCCGGTAGCCACCGCCGCGTCAATGGCGGCGCCGAGAGCGCAGGTTTCGTAACTTCTCATCCGTTTTGTCGGCAGGTTGAAGATGTCGGCCGCAATCTGCACGGCGACATCGCTCTTGGAGCCGCCGCCGCCCACCCTGAGCTCCTTCAGGGGAACCTTTGTTTTCTTCTGAACTATCTCGCCCAGACGCCGTAGCTCGAAGCCGATCCCTTCGAGTATTGCACGGTAAATGTGCGCCCTGGTGTGTCCGCTTGCAAAGCCGATAAGGGAACCTTTCGAGTACTTCAATGACGGAGCCGGGGTCCAGAAGGGCTGCATCATGAGCCCCTGAGATCCCGGCGGTATATCCCTGATAATCTCGTCGAGAACGGCCTCCGGCGTTATTTTCCGTTTCTGTGCCTCGGCGGCTTCACGCTGGCCCATCTGATTGATGAACCACCGGGCCATCCAGAATCCCCGATAGATGAAACATTCCAGAATCCAGGCGTCGGGAATTGCCGAGCACCAGGTGAGAAATCGGACTTTTCCGTCTTCGATGTATTTCTTCGTCGCGATACCCATGGTGCTCGCCGTTCCGAATGAAATCGTTCCGATATCGGGCGTTATGGCGCCTGCTCCCAGTGACTCCGACTGCTTGTCACCGGCTCCGACAATAACGGGCAGCCCCTCGGGGAGGCCTGTTTCCCGTGAAGCCTTTCTGGTGATATATCCCAGAACTTCATTGGGTTTGTAAAGCTCAGGAAGATGTTCCCTCCTCACATTGAAGAGATCCAGTATCCCCTCGATTCCGTACCAGTTGAATTTCTTATGCTCCAGGGGCCAGTAAGCGACGAACATAGAGGCGGAATCGCGGAACTCACCGGTAAGCTTCTTCACGAACCAGGTTGATATAACGCAGAATTTGTGGGTCTTCCTGTAAATTTCCGGCTCGTAGCTATATATCCAGGTGAATTTGGAATTCCTCTGAACGAGATCAATCACGTCCGACTTGCCCAGAACGCTGAATAGTAATTTCACTTTGGTATCCACCGGCGGAGGATTTTCCGTGTACCGCTGGTCAAGATATATGATGCTGTTTCTGAGCGGTTTTCCCTCTTTATCGACGGGGATAACGGCACCACGCTGTGTGGTGATTCCTACCCCGGCGAGCTTTTTCGGATTGAACTTCCTGCTCTTCATCACTTTTTTCGTTACTTCGCACAGCTTCTTCCAGTAATCGTCCGGCTTCTGCTCCGCCCAGCCAGGCTTGAGGGAGAAGTAGGGTTCATGCGGTGCCTGAGCAATTGCCAGCTCATTACCCGCCCGATCATACACGATGGCCCTGACGCTCTGTGTGCCGCTATCCAAACCGATAACGAATTCCTTGTCCATGGACACCTCCCAATTTCTATCAATAAAAACGTCTGTCCGGCAGAGCCGGAGCAAAGCGGGTTTATTTTTTGACAGGATTGGCAGGACGATAAGCTGTTGAATCCGGGACAGTGTTAAAGCTTTACCGTATCCTCACTGTCCTGCAAATCCTGTCTCATGTTCGCAAGTTGTATTATCAAAAAGCATTGCGTTTGTCGATTTGATACAAGGATGCCTTAAAGTGTCAACCTGACTGTGAAAGAGCTAGCACTCCGGCTCCCAGGTCGGATCGTACTCACGGTAATAATCGAAAAACTGCTGTCGATGTTTCTTCGCCTTCTCGACAATTTCCTCTTCGCTGATAATGTCCCGTTCAACCAGAATCTTCTCCAGCTTTATCAACGCCTGCTCATAGGGGAGGCATCCGTAAAGGAAGGTGTCGTGCCCCGCGAGGGTTATTTTGTTCCGCAGCTCCCGCACCTCTCCGGCGCAGCCGATGGCGCAGTCACCGAGGAGAAATGTGTTTTTCAGGTCCCATTTCTTGTTCGGCGGAATCTTCGGATCCACTCCAGCGATAAGGCTTGCCCCCTCCTTGATCTTTGAAATCTGCGCGAGAACACCGGCAGCCATGAGCCAGCATGCCGGACAGGCGCCGCCGATGTAGACATCAACATTGGGATACACCCCCGTGACCAGGGTGTCGATTGGCTGGGTGAAGTTTATCGGGAGGGTGAACTTCTTCTTCACTGAATCCACCTTCTCGCCAACAATCTCGATCTGAGCGGGATATGCCACTCCCAGGCCGTCGTGCGCGGCGATGCGCGTGGTGCCCACGATTAAGGGATTATCGATGCCCATCACCGTGGAACAGACCGAATCGACCGCCACGACGTCCTTCCCCGCGAGGATGAGCCCCATGGGAACAGGAGACCCGCCCTCTCCGGCACCCATCCCCTCCATGCCGATGAGCCCGTCGACCAGCGTCAGATCCGGTTTTCTTATCTTGGAGATGTCCACCATGTGCTGATCGAGATCGTCACGGTGGCCGAAATATCGATCCGCAGCATTGAGCAAGCCCTGGAAATTCTTTATTCCCAGCGTTACCATCGTCATGGTATGGGTCTTGAGCGCGGGCAGGTCGATGAGCACGTCCGCATCGAGAACGATCTTCGGATATGAGACGCTGTGCAGCACCATGCCGCCGGGGATGCTGACCTGTTCGGTTTCAACGTCCTCGACGCCGCAGACCTCTCCGCCGGCGTCTTCGACGGCCTGTTGCACCCCCAGGAGCCTCATCACGTCGACTGTCCTCATACCCCTCGTCATGTTTCCGTCCCGTGCACTGGCATCGACATTGATGCGCTTGATCAGGCTGCCGACGCTCACCCCCTCGATGACGACAACGCGCCGTGCTCCCGCTTCCCTGCAGAGTGCGACGAGTGAGCCGATGACCCTCCGGTCTACGGAGACGGGGGGCGGGTAGGGTGCAAAGAGATTTGGCTTTATGGCAACGGTATCGCCCTTCTTCACCACTGACTCAATGTCGCCGATCATCTTGAGCGCTTCACTGACCATTGCGTTGATATCAGTTCCGGTCACGGGGAGTTCCCGCTTGACTATCGCTACTGTTGCTTTTTCGCTCATGGATTCACGTCCTCTGGGGGAAAGGTCATTATGGATATCCTTCCAGATTCCATCAGTGCCTCACTGTTGACTTTTCGTCAAGAATGCGCTGATGGTGATGATCATACAATAAGGTCAGATAAAAAGTCAATGTAAAATAGTGAATAGTATAATATTCCGGCTGCGATATAATCGGGAACGTATGGAATAACCGCTTTACCCGCCGAAGTCGGGTGGTAATAGCTCACTTTTATATTCGCAATACTCACTAACCCGGACAATCCGGAACCGGAAAGGGAAAGAATTCGACAGGAACATTATTGCGAGGCGAGGGATGTGTCGATTTGCAGGATTATTTTATCCCCTTTATCTTGTTGTCCTGTCTAATTTTTTAAAGGTAGTATGCCAGAAAAATACAAACTTTTTGATTGAAGCGCTCCTTGTATCTTGAAGAGTGTTTTGGCAGAACATTCCTGTACATTGGTCTTGTTTAAGAATGCAATGGTGTTCATGAAAAAGGGTTGACCGGATCGCTGATGATTTTACACTTCCTCAATTAATATCGATAGTGTGGGGTGCATGATGATAGAAGAAAAGTACAAGCGAATCGCCGACGTGGCTATATCGAGCGTCGAGGGGATTAAGAGGACAGGGATACGGATACTTGAGCTGCGCGATCGATACGGAAAACTCCTGATGCCGCTCGAGGGGAACGTCAATCACGTGGGAATGATGTATGCAGGCTCCCTCTTCACCATCGGGGAGATTACCGGCGGGGTGATACATGGCGTCGCCTTTGACGTGAACAGGTTCTTCCCTATCGTTAAAGAGATTAATATCCGATTCCGGCGGCCGGCGATGACCGATGTTACCGTTGAGGTATCAATGAGCGAGGAGGAGGCGGAGCGAATACAGCGGGAAGCCGGGGATAAAGGGAAGGCAGACTACAGCATGGACATCGACATAAAGGACAGCAATGGCGAGGTGGTCTCGCAGGTGCACGGTATCTGGCAGATACGCGTAATTCCGGAAGGATTGCCCAATCCTTTTGCGACAGCATAGAGGGAGCCATGGAGGAAGAGAGATTCGGTCGGCTTGTCTTCATCGGCGGAGAGAACGGCGCGCGGTATCCCAATTGTAACTCGCTCTATATCGATGATGAGGTATCGGCAATTATCGATCCCGCTTCGAGCGAAACGGCTTTAAAGAGACTATGCGGGGAGCGGAAGTTGGATGTGATCGTCAATACCCATTATCATGAGGATCACATCGGTCTCAACTATCTCTTCCCCGAGGCTGATCTCTATATACATCAGGACGATGCTCCCTGTCTGAAGTCGCTGGATACCTTCATGGATTACGAGGACATAACGGGGACGGAGTTTGAACAGATGTGGCGCAGTATTCTGGTGAGCGAATTCCATTATGCGGAGCGTATCCCTGCGCGGGAATTACAGGATGGCGATGTTGTTGATTTCGGTCATGTGAAGATGGAGGTTATCCATACACCCGGCCACACCGTCGGGCACTCGAGCTTCTACTTTCCAGACGAGGGGGTGCTCTTCATGGGCGACCTCGATCTCTCCTCGTTTGGACCATACTACGGGAGTCGCGATTCCGATATTGATCAGACGATAGAATCGATGCACCGCCTGTTGCAGGTGCCTGCCCGGGTATATATCACCTCGCATGAGCGGGGAATCGTTCATAATGATATCAGAGAGCTCGCCGAGGCATATATCAGGGTTATCGATGAACGGGAGCAGAATCTCGTGGCGTATCTCGGTGAACCGCGAACTTTTGATGAGATCGTCGAGCAGTGGATCATATACAAGAAGCCGCGCGAGCCGCTGGATTTCTACCTCTTCGGCGAGCGGGCTATGATAAAGAAACATCTGGAACATCTGATAGGAAATGGTCGGGTGGAGCTGCAGGATAAACGGTATTTGCTGGTATAGCCTTCATTCGCCTGTTTGAGATATGCGATGCCGCACAATATGGGCGGATCTTTTATCCGGTGTGTTCCTCCACCGGCCCTCCGGCGCCTTCCGGTTCGGCGCCTCGCCACTTCACGGTTTGTTTACCCCACACGCGATGAAGATGATAGGCAGGCACCAAATAATGCTTGATAGTAAGATTCAGAGGGTACTATACTCCTTGGAAAGATAAACAGAAAGGAGGTTCCCATGAATTGCAATTACAGGAACAGGGGAATTGCAGTACTTGTTATCGCAATGCTTTTCCTTTACACCGGGGTCTTTGCCCAGGAAACCGCTCCGACGGAGCGTTCCGCCAAAGAGAGAATCGATTATATACAACGGATTCTTGATGAGGGTGAGACGAGGGCACAGGTCTGGTGGTACGGCTGGCTTGCCTTTAACGCCGGGGTGACGGTCGGCCAGGGTGCCTATTACTTCATGAGCACGGAGGCTGATGTTAAGGAGGATATGGCAGTCGGTGCCGTTCAGGGGTTTATCGCCACCGTGGGAATGCTGGCGGTACCGATGGTCCCGGCCTATGCACCCGATGAGCTCCGGGAGATGCCCGAGAATACACCGGAACAGCAGCAGCAGAAGCTGCTGGCTGCGGAGCGGTTGCTCCGGGAATCTGCTGAATGGGAACAGGAGGGGGGGTCATGGATAATGCATGCTGCGACCTTTCTCCTGGGGGCGGCCGGCGGCGCCACCATATGGCTCGCCTTCGATCGGCCGGTGGATGGTCTGATTAACTTTGCCGCAACCATGGTTATCGGAGAGATTCAGATCTTCACCCAGCCGACGCGGGCAATCGATGATAACAGGGAGTATCGAAGCCGCTACCGGGGCGCCCGCCGGGATGATCGGAACTGGTTTATCTCAGTGTATCCGGGTGGATTCATCGCGGGCGTCCGCTTCTAAATTTCGTCACCTTTTTTCGAGGTCGGCGAGAATCCGTTCAGCGCAGATGAAGGCTGAATTGGCCGCCGCGTTCATGCCGATTCCCCGGCCCGTATAGCAGTCCCCGGCGAAGTAGAGACCGGGGACCTCCGGGTGGAAAACCTGCGGGCGGTGTTTGCCCGTGAGCCCCGGCGATCTGCCGAGGCCATCGATTCCAACATAATAGCCATCGGCCTTCCACAGGAGCTTCTCATCAATGCCGGGAAACATCCTCTCTATTTCTTCCCAGAAGAGGGCCAGCGCCCTCGTGCGGAACTCCTCGTCCAGCGCCTGGGCAGGCGTACAGGGTGTTCCCATGAAAGCGATCATGTGATTCGGTGGGGCGATGGTCTCGTCGAAATTGGTGTGTCCCAGTATCTGCAGAGGGAGATCCACCCCCGGTATTCTCCAGCTGGAAAGGTATGCCAAATCGTTAAAGAGGGGGGAAGAGGTCCCCACGGTGAAGCCCATCGAGGCGCTGGTCTCACCTTTGAGACTTTGCATGGTGCGGTACCAGCTCCCGGGTAACGGTGATCCCTCTTCGGGAGAGATAATTTCGACCATTTTCCAGATGGGGAGGGCGAGAACCACCGTGTGAGCGCTGTATGAGGCATGTTCAGCCATAACCGTTATCGGTCCTCCCGGCGGTATGGCGACCTTCCGTACCGGTGTGGCGCATTCAATGGTACCGCCGCGGGAGGTGCAGGCCTCGGCGAGGGATCCTATCATTTCGCTGATGCCTCCGCGGGGCATCTTCACGCCTCCGAGGGTGAAGCCCCGGTAGCCGAGTTTCATTCCCTCCCGGTATATCCATGCGAATTCCCCCATCGAGATATTTTCCGATTGGGTGAGGGTGGTCTGAATCATGCCGATTATCTTGAGGTACTCGGCAACCTTTTCGGATCCGACATTCTCTGTGATAAACTGTGCAAGTGAAACGGTGTCGAGGCTGTCGATCTCATCCTCGGTCAACTGGAAAAATCTATCCTCGAGAGCGGTGAGCTCTTCTGCATCACTGTCGGCGACGCCGAGATACTCTGCGACGGATACCCATTGTTCTCCTTTAAAGACCATCAGTCCTTCGATGGGCCGTGACCAGGAGATCTCTCCTCCCAGATTCTGGAGGAGTTTTGCACAGGGGGAGTGCTCCGCCAGGTGAACACAGTGCGTACCACTGTCAACATGCCATCCGCCGGGGAGTTCACGCGTTTTTGATCTTCCACCCGGTACAGTGCTCTTTTCGAGAACCAGTGTCGAAAGCCCTTTTGACTGGAGCATTCCTGCCACGCCGAGGCCGGCAATTCCCGCGCCGATGACTATCACATCGTATTGTTTCATTTGTCCCTCCAACTGTACTACATAAAGATAGAATTTATTTACCCTACAATATCAGTTTGAATGGAATCAGCTATTGAACATTGCTATTTGCCATTTATTATATTCTGAATAAAAAAATTATATCGACATTTTAATGAGCTTTTTTTTATACTAAATTAGTTTTTATGTTGACTTTTCATAATACATTAATTTATTGTTTATTCCGATTATGACAAAAAGCAGATGGTATTGATTTTCAGGGTACTCCGATATTTACTCCGAGTATGTACCATATATCAGCTGTTTTTTATTATCAAAGGATTTATGAAAAACAGCTTTAATTTTTGTAGCTTTTTGACTGATTTGTCAATCAAAAGTTCTCGCTTACTTCAATTTCAAAATTAAATTTCGCATTAAAGTAAGTTCAACCGTAAACAAGCAGTATGTTTGCTTTAAGATTAAATAATCAAAAATTTTAAGAGGAGGTCCATGCATATGGGGAATGAAGAGGTATATGAGATTTTGAGACAAAAAATCGACGAGTCTCCGAGAATGGATATGCCGAAAACGGATGAAATTATGGAGATACTGAGAATGAGATTTACCCCCGAGGAAGCAGAGATAGGTGGTTATCTTTCCAGTGACTATTACAAGTCTGCTACCGCAGAGGAGGTCGCTGAACAGAGCGGCAAGGATGTGGAATATGTTCGATCGACCCTGGAGCGGATGCTGGATAAGGGATCTATTTTCTGGCTGAATGCAAAAGATGGGGAGCGATTTTGTCTGATGCCGGTTTTTGGTTTTTTCGAAATTCCCTTTGCGGACGGAAAGAACGATCCGGAGACCAGGAAGTTGGCAGGACTCTGGGAAGAATTTTTCAGGAAGGATGGTACGAAATCACTCACAACACCAGGCTATCGATGGGCACGAGTGCTTCCCGCTTCAAAGCAGACTATCGATATTCAGCAGAAATTAGATCAGAAGTCGGTTGTTCTCACATGGGAGAATGCGAAAGAATATGTCAAGGCGGCGGAAGAGCATGGCAGAAAAATGGCACTGGTAAACTGCTCATGCAGGGTTGCCTTTCAACACTGTGATCATCCGATTGATGCATGTATCGCAATTGGCAGTGCTGCTGAGTTTTTCATCCGCAGGAAAAAAGCGCTCCGTGAACTAAACGCAGAGGATACGCTGAAAGTGCTGAAAAGGAATCTCGAATCAGGACTGGTCCTGATGACGAATAATATGCAGCACGGACAGGATTTCATCTGCAGTTGCTGCAGCTGCTGCTGCGGGCTTTTGAGAAGTGTCGTTGAATGGCCGGGAAATGATGTTGTTGAAAAATCGAATTTTATACCGGTGCGGGACGAGAATCTGTGTACCCAATGCGGCATCTGCATTGAGAAATGTCAATTCAATGCGTGGGATGATAATCTCAATCTGGACGAAGAGAAGTGTTACGGATGTGGTGCATGTGAGGTGAATTGTCCCGAAGATGCAATCACCATGAAGAAGGTGAGAGATCTGGTTCCGGAAAGGAATCCACATTCAGCCTGGCAGCAGGTCAAAAGATAAAGCGCCTTCTCTCTGTGTATAACTTTTTGATGCTCGCAGTGATTTCAAATTAATCAGGAGATGGGGTTTGTTGAAATGGATAAGGTTAATTCACGGGAAAAGTTAGAGTTTCCGAAGCTCGATTGGTTTGAACGATACAAACGGATGTATGGAGCATACGATACCTGCATGCAAACCGTATTCTATCATGAACTGGAGAGGAGTGGCCTGGATGCCGCACTTGATCTCATGATAAAAATTCACCAATCCGTCAGCGCTGCCATGGGCAAGAAACTCTGCGCAAAGTTGCAGTTCGAGCCTGATGTTAAAGGCGCCATTCAGCTTATGTGGACCTATAGCTGTGAGGTCTGGGGCTTTGGCATGACCGATACCGTCTCGGTGAACATCGAGTCACCGAAGAGAGCTGTTTTCATCAATCATCTCTGTCATTACTGGGAGACCTGGCTGAAGGAGAGCCGTGCAATGAGGTGCGATAAGAACTGCATCCATGAATATACCTCACTGGTGAAAGCGCTGAACCCTGAATACAGGGTTTCAATGCCAAAGGCCTTTCCTCGGGGTGATGATTGCTGTGAGTTCGTTGTCGAGTTGTGATGACAGCTCTTGCAGAGATGTAGAAACATAAATAAAAATTAAAT
>CAZZCF010000152.1:0-9935 GCA_964652955.1 uncultured Leptospirales bacterium | reverse complement strand
AATCAAAAAATTTATTGACAAAATATTCTAGAATAATAATTCTAATATTATGGGAAGACGGGCACAGTACGGAAGCGAAGAGATAATCCGGGCAACTCTGGAAATCATCGGGAGCAGTGGACCGGCGGGTGTCACCATTCCGGCAATTATCAAAATGCTCGGATGCTCAGTCGGCTCAATATATCACCGCTACCGATCCCTGCAGCATATACTGGCGGAGGCATGGCTGAACATTGTCGGGTCTTTTCAGGGAGGCTTTCTCCAATGCCTCGAGAAGCCAGATGCCGATGGAGGACTTCAGGCTGCGCTCTACACTCCCCGATGGTCACGCGGGCACCTTCTCGAGGCACGGGTCCTCCTGTGTTATCGGCGTGAGGATCTCGTTTCCGATGAGTGGCCACAAGAGGTCCGGGAGCGGGCCGAAAAGCTCGGTGAAGAGCTCATAAGCGGCTTACACGACTATGTAGATCGCCGTTACGGCGATCCGACAACCCGTGATATCGCCCTGGTCAGGTTCGCACTGATAGACATGCCCACGGCAGCCGTCCGCCCCTATCTCGAGCGGGGAGAACGTATCGATCCCTTCATTGATGATTTCGTACAGCGGGCATATCTCGCATTAATGGAAAACAGTGTCGCTACGGGAGGTGAATCATGACGCTGAGCATTATATGTATTTATGCGGGTGGCATCCTGACACTCTTTATGGGGATCTTTCATACCAAATTTTACCGGCTTTTTAAATGGGAACGAGCCTTCGGTAAAATATCGATGCCCAATGCGAGAATCATCTATACCGTCCATCTGGCGCTGCTCCTCCTCTTCTTCCTCTTCGCAGCACTCTCACTCTTTTATGCCGGGGAGCTGAGCCGGAGCACCGGTCTCGCCTTCGGGTTGAATCTCGGGTACGCCCTTTTCTGGATATGGAGGCTGATCTGGCAGATCTACTATTTCCGGGATTTAAAGGGAGGGCTCCACTACCTCTTGAGTGTATTTTTTTTGCTTCTGGCGCTCTTCTATCTGATACCGGTTGTCTTAACGGTACGTAACTGAGCCGGTGCAGGAGATATTCGGCAGGAATAAAGAATTATAATTCAGGCATCTTAACCGGCTGCCTGCACGATACTGATAACAGCCTTCACCCCGCCGCTCTCCCGGTTTTCCATGGTGAGGTCGGCTTCACCGAAATGAAATCGCAGCAGATCCCTGATATTCCCCAGAGTACCGCTCATGGTGTTTTCCGCGGTAAGCCCTTTCCCGTTATCCGTTACCGAAATTGTTATCCGAGCGCCCTCTCTCTCGGCACGTATTCTCACCAGGCCGGGACCCCCCTTCTCCTGTATGCCGTGTTTGATGGCATTCTCTACAAGGGGCTGCAGCGTTATCGGCGGAATCGATATATCATTGAAATTGCCGGAGCGCTCGATATCGTATGAGAGCAAATCCGGGAACCGAAGCTTCTCGAAATCCATATAGTTGCACATAAAATCCCACTCGTGATCAAAGGCCACCAGGGATCTGAATGAGCGCTCCATCAGATGGCGATAGATATCCGAAAGCATGACAATCGCCCCTTCAGCCTTTCCTGCATCCTGATAGAGGAGAGCCTGAATCGTATTCATGGCATTGAAGAGAAAATGAGGATTCATCCGGTGCTGGAGATTTTTTAACCGCAATTTCTCCTGCTCCTTCACCGAGCGTTTCAACAGAATCAGGTTCTCAACTCGTGCGAGCAATTCCGTTCTGTCAAAGGGCTTTGACAGATAATCATTTGCCCCCGCCTGAAGAGAAGCGACAATATCCGACTGTCTGTCCGAGACGGTTACCATGATGACGGGCAATTCAAAAAGAGAATGCTTTTCGCGAATTTTTCGACAGAGGTCGATCCCGGAGATCCTGGGCATCATAATGTCGAGCAATACCAGATCGGGGAGGTCCCCCTTCTTAAGCTTGTGAAGCGTATCATCACCGCTGAAGGATTTTATAACCGAATAGCTCCTTGCCTGAAGGATATTTTCAATAACCTGAAGGTTAACCGGATCGTCATCCACTGCCAGTATTACGGGAGTAACTCCAGGTACGCCTGATAGCATCTGATCCGAGGATATCCCGGTGATTGGGTTTTGTTCGGGTTTTGAGGCGCTTTCCGAAAGGATGGCAGCTCCCGCTTCATCGGGGCTCACTGCGCTATCAGTAATATCCCGCTGCACACTGAAAGCACCGCTTGCCACTCTCCCGTCAGCGAGCGGCACCGTGAAGGAGAAGCGGGAGCCACGGCCCGGCTCGGATTCCACCCTGATGGTTCCGCCGTGAAGCTCAACGAGCTTTTTCACAATAGAAAGACCGATGCCCGTTCCGCCGAACTCCCTGGAGAGGGAGCCATCCGCCTGCGTGAAGGGATCAAAGATGTAAGGCTGTTTATCCTCCGGAATTCCGATACCGGTATCGGACACGGATACTTCCAGGAGCGCACCCTCACCATCCCGTGCATCGGGTACCGAGAGAAGTGAAGCCGATATATCCACTCCTCCCGACGTCGTGAAGGAAAGAGCATTATCAATCAGGTTCATCAGAATCTGCTGTATTCTGTTCTCATCGGCAAAAACCGGTGGAGTGTCGTCGGATATCAGATTCCGTAGACGAATGTCCCGCTCCCGAACGAGCGGCCTGGCGATATCGATCACCACATCGACCACCGCTTTGATATCGACCGGCTTCCGGCGCAAGTCGATCTCATTGTTCTTCAGCTTCGACATGTCCAGTATGTCGTTGACGAGATTGAAAAGTCTCCGCCCGCATGAAACTATCATGGTGAGATTATCCCTGGTCCCTTCCGTCATATCATCCTCTCCCTGCTCCATGAGCGATTCGGCGATACCGACAATCCCGTGCAGCGGGGTTCGCAGCTCATGGGAGGTATTCGCGAGGAACTCGTCCTTAATACCGTCAAGCTTTATCAATCGACCGGTGAGTTCCTCGATGGATGAGAAGGCTTTCGAAAAGCGGATGGAGAGATTGAACGATTGCGAGATGATAAAAACAAAAAAGCCTGCAGTGCCGAGGGGGACAAAATTTAAAATCATTTCAGCATACAGAATATCATTGAGAATCGCCAGGAAGAAGAGAATGTAGGTGTAGAGCGCAACATTCGAGCCCGGCCTCCTCTTTCTGTAGGCGCGTATGATAATCACAAACGCATACATCATGCTGAGCAGAATTACGATATAGTAGGGTTTCATGAAGATACCGAACACTTTCTTTGAGGCAAAAATGGTAATAGCAATAAAAGTGAGGGAGATGAGTTGAACGGCGCGTACCGGTATCGTATGCGATTCGTCGGGATAGAGAGTGCGGAAAAACATGAGAAACAGCGGCAGGGAGAGATAGACGAGTATGTGTTCAATCCTGCTCTGCCAGAGCCACGGGAAATCGGCGAAGAGAACCGTGATGAAGATTTCGCCGGTGAAGAGATATCTGAGGGAGAGGAAGATACAGAGGAGACCGAACCAGAGAGGCGACCGGTCCTTTCGCCGCTGGAGGAAGAGGATGAGGTGATAGATTCCCATTATCATCATAATGCCGACGAGGAAGAGCTCCAGTGACAGGTGCAGATCGCGCATTCGCTCGATCTGCTCCTTGATGCCGAGAGCTATCTCACCCCACATACCCCCTTTCAGGTCGTTGAAATTCGAAATATGGATCACGATATCCGTAAAATCCCTGTCCGGGATGAAGTAACAGGTCATATTTCGAAACTGAGGTGCACTCTCTTCTGCCGATGATCCCACAATCCCACTACGCGCGCAGAGCTTTCCGTTGAGATAGAGCCGATAGGCGGAATAGATGTAGGGTATTTTCAAGCCGACGCTTCTTCCGCGCTGAAGCCCGACAACCCGCAGATAGAAAGTCCCGTAACCGTCTTCCGGAAGCTTCTCCCCGTCGATTTCAAGACGGTTCCATATGAGCGGCTGATGAACCGGCACACCTTCGTGCTTTTTATTCGGGACGCTGAGCGGATCGATCTCACGCATCCAGAAGAAGAGCCATTCCCCCGAGAGCGGTACCGTGCCCCGCTCTTCCAGATTCACCGCCGAGAGATCCAGAACGCCGTTTGATGCAAGGGGACCTCCGGTCAACGGCTCAGCCGAACATTCGGAGAGCATTGCCAGAGAGAAAAGAGCTGCACAGAGAAAAGCAGCTCCTGATTTGAGATATGCTCGCAAAAGATCACCGGATGAAAGGAAAGGGTTCGTTTTCACGGGATCATTCCTGTTATGGAGATTTTTTAATTCAGGTGTTTTATTATATAATTATTTCTATTAAGAAAGAAAAAATCACGACAGAAGAAAGGTATCAATATACACAAGAGGCAATCAGTATTTTTGTCAAGAATCTATTGGGAGTGTTTCTCAAGCTCAACACCCTTTTTATTTGACATTCCACCCTCCCCGATTCAAATGGATGAAATTTATCGGCGTCCATCATCGGAGCGTGACGATTGAAAATCCCGACAGCAGATCAAGCCTTATTGAAATTCTCTATCATCCTGATCCTCTCCCTTATTACCATACCGGCTGTGAGCTCCGAAGAGGAAACGAACAGCTTCGAATGGGGCGCGGGTATTGTTCCCCTTCGAATCAATCACTATCGGGGCTCCGATCAGTTCAAAAACTATTACATACCATCTCCCTACTTCTCGTATAAAAGCAAGCATCTGGAGGCGGAGCCCTCCTTCGTCAGGGGCGTTCTGTTTCGAAACGATATCATCACCCTCAAGATCAGCCTGATGCTGGGTCTCTCCGTCGAGAGCGAGGAGAATCGGGCGCGTGAGGGAATGCCCGATCTCGGCTATATCTTCGAAATGGGGCCGATGCTCATCATCAAAATCTGGGAATCGCCTGCGGGAAAGCATCTCCTGACCTTCGAAATGCCGGTGCGGCAGGTCTTCGCAACGGACTTCAAGTCAGTTGAGCCGGTGGGCATCTTCGGCGTCCCCTTTCTCAACTTCATCAGCCTTCCCCAGAAATACACCCTCGGATGGCGAAGCGAGTTCTCCGTTGCGGCGATGTACGGGAACGAGGGATATCACGATTACTTCTACACGGTTCGATCGCGCTACGCAACGGCTGAACGGCCGGCATATCATGCCGCGAGCGGCTACTCCGGCATACAGCTCGCCTGGATTCTGCACCGGAAGATCGGGAGCATACTGCTGATCCCCTTCATGCGATACGATTACCTGAAATACACCGTCTTCGAGGAGAGCCCGCTGGTGAAAACCCGGCACTACTTTGCCTTCGGCCTGGGAAGTTTTTATCTGTTTTGAGGGGGTCTACTACTATTTTGCGGATCTGAATTCCTCAAGTCACCTGAAGGCATCCGGGGGCCCGCCTGATGATCTGTCAAAGTCTTTTTTTAAATGAAAAGCCTCCTCAATGGATTGAATGCAAATTATCATCATAATGTTGAATAAACATTGACATATGGATCTGACGTATTAGTCTGATTACATTATGCATCATTGAAAGAATTCTCAACAGGGGGATTCATGAAAGCGATTAAGGCAATACAATTCACTACATTATCCCTTATGATAGCATTCTTTTTAACAGGGTGCGGATTATCACACTACAATCTGAAAGTTAAGGATGACCTGGCTTTCAGCACGAGGGAAGCAAAAAAACCAGCCCGCATGGGGATCTACCTGGACAGTAAAACCCGTAATTACGTTCTCGATGTAGATAAAGGCACAAGATACACGCTGGCAATAGGCAAATCGCTCGAGATCAACTCGGTAAAGTCACTTAAACAGGTATTTCCGGAAGCCTACCTTGTAAAGGAGACGGTGAATCCAAGAACACTCAGGGACGCAATAATCATAAAGTTCGGTCCCGAAACAACGCTCGACCCCGGATTATCAACCATCTCGCAAAATATAGGAGTTATTCAGCTCGAATGTGAATTGCTGAAAAATGGCAGAAAGGTATGGAGTACCAGTATCAAAAAGATCTCCCAGAGGGGAAACCCTCTTGGCTTCTGTTCGCCGCTGATATTTTTACAGGCTAAAATTCGTTCAAACAAGGCAGAAGCACTCGGAGAGGCGGCGCACGACAGTCTCAAGGCAGCCCTTGAGGAGCTGAATGACCAGATTTTGAAGAGATAGCATCTCAGTTTACTGTTCCTGGCCCGAGTTTGAAGTATTTGATTGATTATTTTCAATAGAGTATAGTCTACTATTCTTTCCACACCGTTATCCATAATAAAAAGGAGGAAGCGCATGGCAAAGCTAATGGATCCGAGATTCAAGGCTGGTGAAAGTTTCTACGATGAAGCGTTCCACGAATGCTACGAACGAATAGGATACCCGAAGCAGTGGCTCGATGAAAGCAAAGGGTATGCTCCAGCCGATTCATATATTATCAGCCACCCGAGCTGGTTCCGTGGAGAGATGCCGGCAGTGCCCGATATATCGATATACGGCCTCTTCGAAGAGGTGGTAAAGAAGTATCCGGACGACACCGCTGTAATCTTCCTTGATAAAAAGATAACCTACCGTGACCTGAATACGGCGATAGGGAGATATGCTGCGCTTCTCAAGGATCTGGGAATAAAAAAGGGTGATGTTGTCGCAACCATGCTGCCGAATTCCATGCAGCACTGGGTCGCCTTTTACGCCGTTACGAAAATAGGCGCCATTCATACACCGATAAATGCGATGTATCAGGAAGAAGAAATTGCATATCAGATCGAGGATTCCGGCGCACGGATACTTTTTGTGCTGGATCTGCTCTACGACAGGGTGAAAAGATTAAAAGAGGATAAAAAGATAGAGCACATCATCGTGACCAACATCAAGGACTTTGCCGCAGAGGACGCCGTCGTCCCGCAGGCAATACAATTCTTATGGGATATACCGAAGAGCAAACTGGAGGGAACGCTCGATTTCTTTGAATCCATAGAGAAGTATGAACCTTTACAGGAATCATCCGAATGCAAGCCGAAAGAGGACCTTGCCCTGCTCCTCTATACCGCCGGAACCACGGGGAGAGCAAAGGGGGTGATGGAGACGCACTTCAACCTGGTCTACAACAGCATGACCCACTTTCACATGGCCGAAAAATTGCTGGGGGGCGAAAAGGAGGTCCACTACGCCATTTTCCCCATGTTCCATACCGGAGGCTATCTCGTTCATTCGCTCCCTACCATCTATCAGGGTGGCACGGTAATCCCGATACCCCTGTTCGATCTGGAAGATGCATTCAGGCTTATCGAGACCTACGGTATCAATGCCGTATGCGGGCCCCCGACACTGTACATAGCGCTGATGTCCCGGGAAGACCTGCTGAAAAGATATAATCTGAAATCACTCAAGATCACCACCGCATCAGGCGGGCCGGTGCCTCCCGCCGTCCAGAAACGGTGGAAGGAGCTTACTGATATAGCACTCACCAACGGGTGGGGCATGACAGAAACCAACAGCGCCGGAAGCCTGTGTATCCCGGGATCGGGGAGGGTGAAACCTGAGTCCATCGGCTATCCGGTCTGGGCGGAAATGAAAATCGTTGATGAGAACGGCAATGTCCTTCCCCGGAAGGAGGAGGGGGAAATTCAATTTCGGGGACTGCAGGTGGCAAAGGGATACTGGAACAAGCCGGAAGAAACGAAGGAAACCTTCCTGAGCGGCGGCTGGCTCAGAACAGGAGATCGCGGCTATATCGACGAAGAGGATTATGTATTCTTCGTCGACAGGATAAAAGACCTCATCATTGCCTCGGGGTACAATATCGCTCCGGTCGAGATAGAAAATGTCCTGTACGAGCACCCGGCGGTTGCCGAGGCTGCGGTCATCGGTGTACCGCACGAATACCGGGGAGAGACGGTAAAAGCCTTCATCGCCCTGAAAGAAGATTTCAGGGGGAAAGTAACCGAAGATGAGATAATAGAATACTGCAAAAAGAAGCTTGCCACGTTTAAAGTACCGCGGGTCATTGAGTTTAAAGACGCGCTGCCCAAGAGTCTCATCGGGAAGGTTCTGAGAAGGGTGCTGCGGGAAGAGGAGCAGACGAAGTGAGCATCGCCGCAGCTACTGATTGAGGAGATCTGCCTTAAAAAAATTGAGAGCGGGGAGAGAACTGTTCAGGTTGATGCTCTCTGCTCGTATTTTCTGTTTCGAATAACTATGAGGGCAAAACCGATTACCGAAACAATTATTTCGCCGACATCTGCTATAATTCCCATCATGATTATTGGATAGAGACTCAAAATTGCCCGGAGCAGCGGGAATACGAGCACAGACAGAGGTACTTTCTGATCTACAAACAACATTACACCAAAGGTGAAAACAACAACGGGACAGGGTGCAACACCAAATAGAGGACCTCCGGGATATGGGTGCCCCAGGAGAGAGCCAATAAGCGGAGTCGAGAAACCACCGTTGCATCTTGAACCCCAAAACGCAATCGCGTCAGACTTTTACCCCTTCCAGTAACCGTATAAAGTTCCCGAAAAAGAGATGCTCCCGGAAATCACCGAATCCCTGCTGAGACAATATCCCCTTCCAATCCTTCTCAATAAAATCAAATGCATAGGGACATTCGATCCATTTAAAAAAGGTCCGTGAAAAAAAGGACATTTCCTTCAGCGAGAACTCATTATAGTCGAGGATAAAAAACTCACCACCTTTTTGTAATGCCTGGAAGGCGTTTTTGATGATCTGCGTCCTGGCTGTCTGCGGGAATCCGTGCAGCACAAAGGAGATAAAGACTTTATCGAAATGTCCTTCATAATCCAGTTCCAGATCAATCCTCTTATTAACGATTTTCGCATTGGGAAAGTCCGCACAATTTTTTTTGAATTGAGCTATCATCTTTTCAGTAATATCAAGTCCGACGACTTCCCCTTCTGCCGTGAGATATTCCATCATCAGGCACGCATTTCTTCCTGTCCCCGCTCCCAAATCGAGAATTTTATCAGCCGGCTTAATTCCCATCAATTGAATGGCCTCCCGGATGAAAGATGAATACATGCCAAATGATATGACATTCATGACCAGATCATAATGCTTTGCCATGAATCCACCGAGCTCGACCCTGGATTCCGGATAATATTCACTCATCTTCAACAACCTCCCGTTTCGCCTCATTTAAGCTTTCTGAACATCAGGATATAACCCATATTGTAGCTATTATCGTGTATGAGTTCTCTATATAATTTCCCCTCAAAATGGAATTGTGCACCTTCGATCTCCTCTGTAACTTCACCTAATTGCATATCTGAAAGATTCCACAGGGGCTCGTCCGATTTATTGTGCTTCGGATAAACCGAAAGGAGCGCGTCTGCTTTTAAAACCCTCCAGGACTCACTATATATTCTATCCCTTCCCGCGGCATCCATATAGTGGAGAATATCATAGAGTAAAAACAGATCAACAGATTCATCTTTGAGATCGATTTTCGGATCCCGCGACGGATTGTGCACCGTCACTATATTGTTCAGCCCCTCCCCCTTCGCTATTCGCATCATCTCATTCAGGGAATCTCTGTCCCTGTCAACTGCGTATACCTTCCCGCTCTCACCGACCACCTTCGCCGCAGGAATGGTATAATGGCCCTCTCCACATCCAAAATCCGATACGATATGGTTTTTCCGAATGCCAATATCGCTCAGAAACGCCACTCCCTTATCGTCCAACCACTCTTTAACATCTTTGTTCATATCTCTCTTCTGTCTCTCGATAATAGTGCACTTTCATATAACGCCGCTACAATACAAAATGCCGGGGAGTACGGACTCCGCTCCTCTACACTGTTTCTGGTGCACCGTGTTGTGTGAAGTTGTCCGTTTAATTATTATCTAAAGAAAATAAGGAATAAACATTTTCGGTTTTTCATATAATCTATATAATCAGAATAAATCCAGTAATCATTTCTTTTTCT
>CAZZCF010000151.1:0-10086 GCA_964652955.1 uncultured Leptospirales bacterium | reverse complement strand
CGACGACGGTGAATCCCCTCAAGAGAAGACTATTCCCTTCAGCGTGATACCAGAGTAAACAGAATGAAATACATTTCATGTAATTATCACCGTGATGTTCATAATTGGGCAGGATCGTGATACTCGCAAGCGGAATCATCATATTGATCAATATGATGAACGGAGATAAGCAATATATCATAAATCGTTTGACAAAATATGATAAACATATAGCTTTTCTAAATTACAATAATTACTTCCTGATTCATGTATCTCCCTTATTGATTTCTCGATGAGCCTTTGCATGTAGGGGGAGTTGGTTTTTCCAGGAATGGTATGGATCTACTCGCATGATAGAGTTTTGGTTTTCAAGAAGCCTTCTTTGTACGAGTGCTGAGGTCTTTGAGCAGATTGATAATGTTCGCAGTTTATCGCGAATAAAAAAGGGGATACGTAATTTCAGGATTGCTCGTGATGAAGCTGGTCTTCAGATAGTTGATGTAATTTTTGGATTCCCCTATTGCAATATGATGTCACGACTCAGATATGCGACACACCCTGAGAAATCCTGTGAATTGAAACAGATAAAGGGAAGCTTCAAGGAATATGTGTGTTTGTATACTCTTAAACAGAGCGGTTTATATACAGAACTCACGGTGTACCTGAAAATAAAGTTTCCCTATGGACCTTTCGGTTTTCTTATATCGAAAATGCTCATGCCAATTGTATCGCTTCAACTGAAAAGTGAATTGGGAGCAATCGAGAAGAAACTAAAACAATAAAATCTATGTCAAAACCCTTAATAGTTCAAAGCGACAATACTCTTTTACTGGAGGTTGATAATCATACCTTTGAAGAAGCACGCGATTCGATAGCTCCCTTCGCTGAGCTTGAAAAAAGCCCAGAACATATACATACCTATCGGATAACCCCCCTTTCACTGTGGAACGCAGCAGCTTCCGGTCTCGACTCCGATGCAATTATTACCGCATTAAAAAAATACTCCCGATATGAAATTCCTGATGTCGTTATTAATACTATTATTGAAACAACCAGGAAGTACGGTCTTCTCAGGTTGATAAGGGACAATGACACCATTCTTCTCGTCTCCGAGGATCCCCTTCTGTTAACAGAGATTATCGGTGACAAAAAGGTTCAGAAGTTTTTGGAAGAACGGATCGATGATAGAACTGCATTTGTTAAGCCTTATTTCAGAGGTCATCTCAAGCAGGCACTGATAAACATAGGACTGCCGGTCAAGGATCTCGCCGGATATCAGGATGGGGATCCCTGCGAAATTAAGCTCCGTGATACCACTCTGAACAGTTCTTCTTTTGTAATTCGTGATTATCAGAAGAGCTCGATCAATGCTTTCTATCGGGGTGGGGGCCCTGAGGGGGGAAGTGGTGTTATTGTTTTGCCATGCGGTGCCGGAAAAACGATTGTTGGAATTGGGATTATGGCTCTTTTAAAAACTGAAACGCTTATCCTGGTTACCAATACCGTTGCACTCCGACAATGGAAGCATGAGTTATTGGATAAAACAACTCTCACATCGGATATGATCGGTGAGTATTCAGGAGAGAAAAAGGAGATAAAACCCGTTACCGTAGCAACCTATAACATCCTGACCTATCGGAAAAAGAAGGATGATAAGTTCATACATTTCAATGTCTTTATGTTAAAAAATTGGGGATTGATCATATATGACGAAGTGCATCTTCTTCCCGCACCGGTTTTCAGAATCACGTCAGAGATTCAATCAAAGAGAAGACTCGGTTTGACGGCGACACTGATCAGAGAAGATGGCCTTGAGAAGGATGTTTTCAGCCTCATCGGTCCCAAGAAATTTGATATGCCGTGGAAGGTTCTCGAAGAATCGTCATGGATCGCAAAGGCGCTCTGTTCGGAAATACGAATTGGGCTTCCCGAGGATATGCGATTCAAGTATACTATCGCACGAGATAGGGAGAAGTTTAGAATAGCTTCAGAGAACTACAAAAAAAATGAGATTGTCAGTAAAATCCTGAAATATCATGAGGATTCGAGTATACTCATTATTGGTCAGTACATCTCACAGCTTAAGGAGATAACATTAAAATTTGATTTTCCAATTATCACCGGCAAAACACCGATTGCAGATAGAGAACGGTTGTATTCGCTCTTTAAGCGGGGTATTATAAAAACGCTTATAGTATCGAAAGTTGCAAATTATTCGATTGATCTTCCTGATGCCAATGTTGCAATTCAGGTTTCCGGAACCTTCGGATCTCGACAGGAAGAGGCGCAACGACTTGGGCGTATTCTCCGACCGAAGAAGTGTGAAAATAGGGCCTATTTTTATACAATTATTACGGCGAATTCAGTCGAAGAGCGGTTCGCACATAACCGACAGCTCTTCCTGACTGAACAGGGATATTCTTACATCATCCTGAATGAAACAACATTCAATGAGAGATATTTCTGATCAATGAATCGTTCTCGCGCTCCTTCTTCAGATTGTAGATGAGTACTTTTTCCGCATCGGTTTTTTCATTCAAGAGCAGATTACTTAATAAACATTAATCGGTATGTATAATGAGATGGTTCATCGATATAATTGTATTCTCACAAGTCATTATCTTACTGAATTTTCCGAATAGAGTATCAGCTCGTAAAATGTACCTTGTATCGCAGAGGGGTGGGATACTTGTATCTCACTCAGGGGATGACTGGAAGGAGATAAACCGAGGATTACCTGATGATGTTCTATGTGAGCGATTACATCAGGATGTGGTCGGAAATCTGTATCTCAGCACCCGGCATGCAGGGATATTTAAGCTTTCCGCGGGGAGTAATGCGTGGCGGAATATAAATTCTCCTGAGTTTTTTGAACGAAGTACCTATCGTAGGGAGAAGCGATATAGAAAAATTTCTGCCTTTTCCGTTTCTGATCACAATACAGATATCCTGATGCTGGCGACAAAGCATACGCTGTTTCTCTCACGGGATGGTGGTTTAACCTGGAAGGCGATGCCGCTGAGAGGATTGAGAAACAGTAAATATATTACCGCTCTCGCTATTCGCGGTCAGAAACCTGACGTATTCCTTGGCACTTCCTTCAACGGTATATTTAAAAGTGATGGTGATATGTTTATACGTTCATCAAGCGGGCTTCCCCGGGAGCCCTACTCTCGGAAGCTCCATTTTTATGAGGAAATAGCCTGTAATACCATCGATTCTGAAGACCCGGGTGTTATCTATGTCGGATTAAATTTCGGAGGAGGTATATTCCGTTCGGCAGATGGGGGACGTTCCTGGTCTGATCTGAATTTTCCTGTCGATAAAACATACTCTTCAACCGTATATGATATAAAAACCGGAGATGGCTATCTCATTGCATCAACAAGCAGTGGAATCTATGAATTTAACAAGAAAACCGAATCATGGTCTTTATCACCCCTGCAAAAAGAGTTGGACGGTGTGCCTGATAATCTCGTTCCTGTTGCCGCAATTGTTCCTTTGGAGCAGTGCAGGAATGCATCTCTCTTTTATAAATGGCACGGAAAAGGGTATTGCGGGGAAATGATGAGTCAGCCCCGTACATTCACGGGGCGACGAGCGCTGTATGCGAGCATTCCAGCTCTTCGCAAGAGATTTCATGAGTTGCGAAATACAATTGTTCAGAGCAACCTTAACTCAATTGTTATTGATGTGAAGGATGACTTTGGCAATATATACTTTCCTGCAGCGAATAGAACGGCACGGCAGATAGGTGCGATACGTCGTGATATAAGAATGAAGGGAATACTGAAGAGTCTCAAGGGGAAAGGTATATATGCTATAGCGCGCATAGTCGTCTTTAAGGACATGAATCTCCATCAGGCGAAAAACAACCGATATGCCATATGGAATAGAAAGTATAATAGGCCCTGGAAGGGAGATGCCGATGAGTACTGGGTTGATCCTCACTCCGAGTTTGTGAGGAATTATAATATTTCTATTGCGAAGGAGATAGCGCTCCTGGGATTCGATGAAATTCAGTTCGACTATATTCGCTTTCCTTCTGATGGTCCTCTGCAGCAGTGTCTCTATCGTTATAGAAAAGACGGGAGTATGTATAAATCTGAGGTTCTTATGGATTTTCTCCTTCAGGCGCGTGATGAGATTTCCCTTCCGATTTCGGTTGACATCTACGGCTTTAATGCCTGGTATCATTTTGGTAACTATATCGGACAGGATATAGAGGAGTTTGCTGAAGCGGTTGATGTCGTCTGCCCGATGGTCTATCCATCACATTTCGGGAGGTTTTATTTGACTGGTCCCCGTGAACAGCGATCGTATCGATTGGTCTATGACAGTGGTCGCCGAGCGTTTTCAATACTCGGGTGTGGTGCGGTTATACGGCCCTATATACAGGCCTTCGATCTCCTCTCGCCGACATGGGGGCCGGCATACCTTCACAATCAGATGCGGGCATCGGTTGACAGCGGGTGCAGCGGATTTACCTTTTGGAATGCGCAGGGGGATTATCAGATGCTCAGGAAAGCACTGAGGAGCAGATGATATATTACTGTGATATAAATGTAATCCGGTAAATTGTCGATAATGAATACATGAGAATATCTGATGGCGTATCTGCGATAGTATTTTCTCCAGTACCGAATGCGAAATCCGTATACGAAAAGGTGTACCTCTGGCCGGTATACAATGCCGGTCGGATTAACAAAGTAGATACCGTACACGGGAGAATACGTTCCGGGGACAGGTATTCAATCCCGTTTGAAAGAAATCATTTATTAAACCATAGTACACAGAACACTGCTGACAGAGAATATACATCCAGAGGGAGAGTGGAGATACGAAGTACATCCACTTCAATTCGTGGTCACTTATTTGATGCTCTCGCTTGATGTGCTGATCTTTCCGCCCGCTATTCCTTTTGGGAACTATATAGTATCTGACAATTGCCGAATCAATTTCTACTTGTTTCTGATGGATAGTTAATTTGTCGTTGTTGAATCCCGTAGGCAAACTGGCTTAATGCAGCACAATTTTATAGTATTCATCAGATGGTGGAGTGATGATACTGATTACGTTTTCTCCAATGCGAAAACAGAAAGCCCGCTCATTACGAGCGGGCTTTTGTATTGTGGTATTCCCTCTTAGGTTATTCGGTTTTTCTTTATCCTCCAAGAAGCTGTAAAACAGTTCTTGATTTCATATTCGCTTGAGCCAGCATCGCAGTACCACTCTGAACGAGAATCTGATCTTTCGTGAGATCTACAAGAGTCTCTGCCATATCAGCATCTCGAATTCGGCTTTCAGACGCCTGTATATTCTCATAGGCATTCATCAGGCCTTTCGCTGCAAACTCCATTCTGTTGTAGTATGCGCCAAGGTCGGCTCTCTGCTTGGCAACTTTATGGAGCGCATCGTCGATTATGCCGATCGTCCTGTTTGCATTATCGGCAGTGCTCAGGTTTGCCAGGAATTTTCCTGTGGGCTCCTTCAGATTCAGTCCGCGTGATGTCATTGTTCCGATATACACTCTCTCTCGCTGATGCATGTTGGCGCCCATGTGGAACCACATACTCGCTTTCGGATTGGTTCTCGAGAAGTTACCGAGGAGCAGCTTAAACTTGTTAAACTCTGCCTGTGAAGCGATTCGGTCGATTTCGTCAATTAATGCTGATACCTCAACCTGAATGAGCTGTCGATCCAGATCGCTGTAGATACCATTTGACGATTGAACTGCGAGCACTCTGATTCTCTGGAGAATCGAGGCTGTTTGATCCAGATAACCTTCAGTCGTCTGAACAAGAGACATGCCGTCTTCAGTATTCCGTTCAGCCTGTCGGAGGCCCTGAATCTGAGTTCTCATCTTCTCGGAAACCGCAAGTCCGGATGCATCATCCCCAGCTCTGTTGATGCGCATGCCAGAGGCGAGTTTCTCCATGGACTTATCAGTGTCCCAATGCTTGAACTTCAAGACTTTGTGCGCATTGATGGCACTCATATTGTGATTGATAATCATGGTAAACACTCCTTTGTTTTAGTGTACCTGATCTCCCTATCAGGCATGTTATACCAGGTTGCTTTAAATATTCAGGGAATACCTAAAATATTGCTGCAACCATCATGACCTCTCTTGTGATGAGATCACGGTGTATGCAGCACGTTCCCATCAGTTTTCAAAGAGCATTCTCTTTTTTGAAAAGAGAATTTTACTCCTGTAAGACTCATCGTCAACGGCATATGAAACATTTATCCTGAATATAGCCTAATAACGACGATTAACAGGGAATATTAGATATTATTGCTAAATATGATATAAAATAACCCACATTTCAATTTTTTTGCAGATTATTCCTTAATCTTTATTTCGGCATAATAAATTTTACATTTAGAGATTTTTATCTTAAAAATGAAAATATTTTGAATGCGCATCAACAGCATCTCTTCGGTTGATATCTTATGTGTTATACTTTTTTTCATTTGGCATATGCTGCTGTTGGTGTTACCTGTTGATCATATCACTTGAACCGCTCTCTTGTTAGATTTTTTCTTTTCATGAATTTTGTACCGGTACAAATAGTTGCTTTCTTATTTAGAGATGAATATAAAAAAAAGAATAAGCTTGACAGTTTTTTTCCGACATTTATACTTGGATGGCCTTTTCTCTCTTTCGTTATAATACAGATTACTCTCATGTGAATAGGAATACTATGGGGTTGAATCCTTTTAAAGATTCTGACCTGAATGATCTTCAGGTCAACATAAGGAAGTTTTTCGAAGGGAATTTTAGCGATATCAGAGCTCGTTTAAGGGAGTGGTGGTACCGCTTGCTCAAGAAGGGGAGAGAGAAGCTCACGGTAATGTTCATTCCCCACTCAGAGAAAAAAATAATTAACTTCCATATATCTATTTTCTCCATTGTGATGATTATAAGCACTATCGTCATAACAGTTACAATTACTTCCATTGTCATTATTAACCACACCTCGACGATCAAAGAGGTTTCTCGTTTAAAGTTTTACGGGACGAATTCCAAAGTGCAGATCAAAAAATACAAGGAGGAGATTAATAAGCTATACGATATTTTTCAGAAATTTAAACCTGAGATTACCTATCTCTATTCACTGGCCCCGGAGAATGAGCTTGATTCACTCTGGGCAAAAGGGGGGATTGTCAACGAAGATGCCAGGTATGAGAATGAGAGTGATGTGACCCCTCCGATTGAGGTTTTGAACATACAGGAGATAGAAAGAGAGCTTAAAACGACAAAGAAGATACTCGGAAAAATAAAAACGTTTCTTGATACGAGGAAGAAGGTTCTCGGGAATACGCCGTCGCTCTGGCCAACCGATGGGTATATCATATCGGAGTTTGATGATGGGTCAACGCAGAGCATGAAGAAGGCGTGTAGAGGAGTAAACATTGCCGCTTTTCCGGGTACTGAGATAAGAGCGACAGCACCGGGAAGAGTTGAGAGTATAAGCTGGAATTCTGTTCTCGGTCTCACCGTCACAATTAAGCACAAATATGGATTTATGACCTCCTATTCGCACTGTCAGAGAGTTTCAGTTGAGACAAATCAGATGATTTCAAAGGGTGAGATTATAGGATATGTTGGAAGAACGGGAAAAACCTCGCGACATATGTGCTTCTACCAGGTAAAGATAGGCACAGAATTTGTTGATCCCCTGCCTTTTCTCAACAGACTCAATAGATGATGCTGTAGAAATATAAAAACTGCAGGAAAGCCGTCTCGGGAAAGGTCTCTCTAGAACTCATCCTCGCTCCGCTTACTGATGAGCAGCTCATCGGGAACCTCTTCAATATCCTCGCCGACCTGTATTGCAACCCTGTTTCCGATGAGACCGGGACGGCATTTATATTTCTTCCTCCCGCCAATTCGAAGTGTCATGTCAGAGTTTATTTTTGTGTCAGGAAGCTTTATGACATCGCCAATCTGCAGGTTGAGGATTTCTTGAACCGTGATATTAACTTCTCCGATTTCGGCAACGACCGGTAGTTCAACTGTCTCGAGCCTGTTCTGTATAATTGACATGTTTTCGTCGGTTGCACCTTTTCTGATACTTGAATACCAGTACTGGGCTGAGAGTTTTGATATTACGGGTTCTATCGTAATGTATGGAATACAGAGGTTGGTCATCCCTTCAACTTCACCGACTTTCGTTTCGAGGGTGATGAGAACGACCATATCGTTGGGAGGGACAATCTGGGCAAACTGAGGATTGGTCTCGATATTGCCAAGGCGGGGACGAAGATCGATGACGTTTGACCACGCCTCTCTGAGATTGCCGAGAATTCTGACGATGATCCCTTCCATAACGGAAAGCTCGATATCGGTGAGCTCACGGCTGATCTTTGCTGATGACTCACCCATGCCACCGAAGAGCTTATCGATTATCGTAAAGGTGATTGAAGGATCAATTTCAAGTACCGCAGAACCCTTCAGGGGGTCCATGTTGATGACCGCAAGGGTTGTTGGATTCGGTATGGATCTGATGAATTCTTCATAGGTGAGCTGATCAACTGAGGCTACGTGAACACTGACCAGCGCCCGTAACTGTGCCGAGAGCGCGGTCGTTGTTAATCGAGCAAAGGTTTCGTGCATCATCTGCAGTGTTCTGATCTGATCTTTCGAGAACTTGTCCGGTCGCCTGAAATCGTATATCTTTACCTTTCTCTGCTCTTTGGTGGCAGTATAATCGGTTGTGTCAACCTCACCCGTAGATATAGCAGTTAATAAGGCATCTATTTCGTCTTGTGAGAGTATCTCGGTCATTTTATCCCACCTTTTACAACTGTTGCTTCGACATCGGTAAGCAGCCAGAGCTCCTTATAACGTTCGAGGGTATATTTGTATTTATAGAGAACTGGCATTCTCCTGTCAAACCTCTTTACCAGTGCTTCCACATACGCCTTTCCCTCTTCTGTAATATTCTCACTGAGAATTTTGAAATTGATAATGTAATCAATCCTATCCCGTGATAGGAATTTAATAAAATCTTCTTCAATATTCAACTTTTCTTTCTCGTCAGCGCTGTTGTACCCTTTGACAAAGTTTGAATAGGAATTTATATAGCTTTTGATCTTGATATATTTCAGATAATTATTCCAGTTTTTCTCCTTTTCTGAATTGAGAAAGAGGAGAACGATTTCTGATGGAGAGATAGCTCTTTTTACTCTTTTTACACCGCTTTTCTGTATCGGTTTTCCCAGTTCGACGATTTTAAAGGAGAGCACATTTTCACCGGCGATTGCTTTGGGAGTAGTAGCATCGGGAAGAAAGAAGCCTTTAACACGATATTCCCTGTCGGTATACAGCTTATACATTTCTTTGAGATTGATTGAGTGTATGAAAGTGTCTCTCGGTGAGAGCAGTATCACTCTGGGTTTGTGAGATTGCAGAATGCTCGACATGTTTTGATTCATCATTCGATACGGTACGATATTTTCCGCCTCTCTTCCGTATCGGTCAAAAACCAGGGGCTGGAAGGTTGTAAATAAAAGATCATATATATTCAATTGTACTTCTTCGTATGAAGTATTCTTTATGTGAATCTTCACCTTTACCTTTTCGTCGGTGAAGAAGGTGAATTTCTCCATCTGAATGAATACTCTCAGCTTTTCACTGTTTGTGGTCTCTTCACGAGATATCGGGACACTCTCTTTCGGGAGCAGAAGTATAAGAAGAAACACAATGAGGTATATTTTCTTTGTCATCTTCAATTTGTTTATTAACATTTTGTCAGCATTGAATTGATTTCAGGTGCTCAGTGCATAGAGAGGAATCGGATGATACATGAATGCACTGCACGACATACACCGCTCGAGTTTATTACATATCTGTACATATATTAATATCGGAACGGAGAGAGGGCGACGTAAAAAAAAAAGTGAACTTATTTTTGTTTCGAAATAATATCTTTGATTGATGTAATCTTTGGAATTCTCTCGAAGGTAAAGAGGCCATTTTTCTCATCATACACGTCGGTGAACTGGGTATAACAGTATCCCTGTATCTTCGGAAATGCATGTAGTAAAGTAAGGTGTTTTCGAAGGAAGTCTTCCAGTGATAGTTCCTCGTGTTCGTAA
>CAZZCF010000150.1:0-10192 GCA_964652955.1 uncultured Leptospirales bacterium | reverse complement strand
ACTTCAGTTGAAACGATAATGATATAGTTTTGAAAAGGATCTGTACAAACAGTATATTAAAGCACTGTCATCCTGTTAATCCCGTCAAAATTCTTTTCATGTCTCAATAATATTAATTTAGTTTCAGGCTCACCCGAGCAGCGCGCGCTGAACATTAATGAGGAAGTCCTGCACATTGGTGACGATACCCCTGACGTGCAGGCTGCCCCGATTCGCCAGCTTGTCCAGAGCAAACTCCGATATATCGACAATGTAGAAATATACGGGACGCACCCTGTTATTGATGACCTGATAGCCGGGGAGCATATTCCCCGCCGCTATGGCATGCAGCTGTGTTGCGAGGGCAATCACCGTTGTTGCACTCTCCAGCAGGGAGCGCATAGTATCCTGGGCGCTATAGGCATCGGCAATGACATCCGGGAGGGGGCCGTCATCCCTGATTGAACCGGCCAGAACGAACGGAATCTTTTTCTTCAGGCATGAGGAGATAATTCCTCCTTTGACGAGCTCCTTTCGGTAAAACGCCGAGAGTGAGCCGCACTTTCTTGCCCGGTTAATCGCATCAAGATGATTGTAATGCCCCTGATGATGATATTCCTTTGTATAGATGTCCTGTCCGAGCCCTGTTCCGAAGAGCGCCGCTTCGATATCGTGAGTTGCCAGTGCATTCCCTGCGCAGAGAGCATGGGCGTATCCTGCATGGATGAGCCGTGACATCGCTTCACGGGAATCAAAATCGAAAGTGATTGCCGGTCCGAGTATCCATAGAATCCTGCCGTATCTCTTCTCATAGCGCAGCAATGCGTAGAGGCTGTCATAATCACGGGAGAAGGGGGTCTCACGCGTCCGTCGCGAAAGAAAGGAGAACTTTTCATGCCGCTCTCCGGCGCTCGCAAACCCCTCAGTATGAACATAGATGCCATCCTCTCCGTCCTCCGAACGACCGAGCACGACCCTGTTCCCCTTTTTCAGCTTCCGAAATTCCCGCACAGAGAGGGTGTCCCCCTCCTGCACGACGACGCAATCCATTCGCGTCTTCTCAAGGAGCACCCATGTGCTTCTGTCCACCTGATAGTACTCGGGGAATATCGTTGTGGCATGGTAGTTGTCCGGAGCGACACCCCCTTTCTGCACCACACCGGTGCGAATGAGTGGACAGGCACGGAAATAATCGGTGGTAAAATCGGGAGGATTGAAGACGGGCAGTGTAAAAGCTGAACTCATGATAGCACCTCACCGCTGTATTCTCTTTCACTGATGAATATTTCTCAGTAATGACACCTGCATAGGCGATCGCTCACAAACAGCTCGCATACATTACACACAGGCATTCCCGGAGGGCAAGATCTTTTCAGGGGAGACTTTCGGACGGCTCTCCCTCTGAAAAACATCTTGCAAATGAGAAGTATTGTGATAGTATTCGAACATAAGCCATAAACCGCACAGGATACCGCGGGGAGCGTGCCGATGGCAGGAAATTATAAAAGGGATAACTGGATTAGCAGCTCAGGGGATTTCCGTTAAATAGTCAGCTATTTTCGTTTTTGTTTAATACGGCAAAGTCATCTCACTCGCTCCGCCCTGGCTATTCTGCTGAACAGGATGTACACAAGGCGCTGTCCTCTGTGCATTCAGGTGCTCCGGCGGCTATTGGCGACAAGGCCGCTCCTTGCCATCCGTAACACCGCGGGCAGGGGCTAAGTACATCCATGTACGCCCCTGCATTGAAACGTCCTGTTTGACACATTCGTACGTCCTGTACAGCAGACGTCGCGTATGTCGTGGTAACAGGATGTTAATGAACGGCCCTGGCCGCCTGCGCATTGAGATGATTTTGCCTTAACAAGAGGGTCGTTATACCTTTGTTAATGCAGTTGATTTTACGTGGCTCTCTCTGAAAGTTATCATGTTTCTTCTCCTAACAGTGAAGAGAGATTGCCGCGTCGCCTGCGGCTCCTCGCTGAATGACATTCAGCGTGCTGTCATTGCAGCCGGTGCAGAAGAGCACCATTCCTTGCAACGAGGGTATTAACGGCTCAACCGAAAGGGAGGTTCTCGGTGAAAAGAAACAGAGGCGATTCCGGCAAGCACTTCACCATTGAAGGCTCTCATTTTATCAGCCGGGGGCTCACCTGCAGGGGGCTCCTCTATAGACCGGAGGGAATATCTGAACCGCCGGTTATCGTGATGGCTCACGGCTTTGCCGCAGAAATGGCTTTCGGAATCCCCCCCTTCGCTGAACGATTTGTTCGGCAGGGAATTGCCGCCTTTCTTTTCGATTACCGGTGCTTCGGCAAAAGCGAGGGAGAACCGAGAAATCTGGTCAGCCCCTCCCGTCATGTTCGGGACTGGCATTCCGCTCTCGCACATGTACGCACGCTCAACGGCATCGATACGGGAAGGATTGCGCTCTGGGGATCTTCCTTCAGCGGTGGTCACGTTATCACCGTCGCCGCACGGGATCATGACATTGCTGCCATTATCGCACAGGTCCCTTTCGTCGACGGGGTTTCGACCGTGCGCCGAACGGGGTATCTTCACGCGCTGCAGGCAACGGGCGCCTCTCTGCGCGACCTGCTGCGCATCCTGACTTTCCGGAAACCGTATTATATCCCCGTTGTCGGGAACCCCGACACCTTTGCGCTGATGAACACGCCGGAGTCATACCCCGGCTATATGTCCATCGTCCCAGAAGATACGACCTGGCGAAATGAATGCCCGGCACGGATCGCCCTTCAGCTCCTCCTCTACCGGCCACGGTCACTGGCCAAGAAGGTACGCTGTCCGGCCCTTCTCGTATGTGCCGAAAACGACTCTCTCATCGCTCCGGATGCTGTCAGGAAAACCGCCGCCCGCATGAGCAATGCGACAATCGTCTCCATGCCGGTCGGCCACTTTGATGTCTATACCGGAAGCTTTTTCGAGGAGGTTGTAGCCGCTGAGGCTGATTTTCTTCAAAAGCACCTTTCGGCATAAGAGGAGATCACAGCCGGTGCCGCTTCGGAATATCACCGGTGCGTTCTGAGCCCGCCGCGTGTGGAAATATTCGGAAAATATCATTTGACAGGGCCGTCCGTCGCTCAATAGTTATCTCGACGATGGCGAAATCATCGACATTTCAGATAGCGCATCAATGATGCCAGAAGGGTAAGGGGCATATCCTTCGAAGGAGAATGCAATGAAGCCAGTAAGCGGACAATACGGGAGATACAGGGAAATCTTCAAAAATCAGAAGCTTCCCCTGGCATTTGTCGATCTCGAGTATTTCGATCGCAATGTCGAATACGTCGCGTCAACACAGAAGCGCACAGGCAAAACGATCCGTGTGCATACCAAATCGATACGCTGTATCCCGCTTTTCAAGAGAATCTTTAAGAAGAACAGCATTTTCAAGGGACTGATGTCCGTCAGCATGGAGGAGACCAATTACCTCGCCGGCAAGGGTTTTGATGATTTCATCGTCGCCTACCCGACCGTTCAGCCTTCAGATATCAAACTGCTGGTGAACCTAACCCGCCGGGGCAAAAAGGTCACTTTGATGATCGACTCTGTCGAGCATCTGAGAATACTCTCCGAAGCAGGTGAAAAAGCCGGTTTGGTTCTGAATGCCTGTCTGGAGATAGACTGTGCCTATCGGCCGCTCAGGATGCCGCTTCATCTCGGCCTTCGCCGCAGTCCAGTCAGAACCGTTGATGACGCGCTCGAAGTGGCGCGTGAATCGAGGAAATTGAAGGGGGTCACCATCAATGCCATTATGGGATATGAGGGACATATCGCCGGTCCGAATGACGATATACCAAAGAAATTTTTTATGAACAAAGTAATCAGAATCCTGAAGCGGGCTTCTGTCAGAGAATTCACCAGGAGGCGGGTGAATATTGCCACCGAGCTCAAAAACGAGGGATTGAGCATCGAGATCGTCAACGGCGGCGGAAGCGGGAGTCTCATCTCGACGGGCAGGGATCCCTCGGTTACCGAGGTCACCGTCGGTTCCGCCTTCTACACTTCGGGATTATTCTGGCACTACAAAGAGGTCTCCTTCATCCCCGCGGCATTCTTCGCCACTCAGGTTGTCCGAAAACCAACCGAGAACATGGTAACCTGTCAGGGCGGCGGGTATGTGGCTTCAGGACCGGCCGGGAATGACAAGCTCCCGGTACCGGTTTATCCGGAGGGGCTTGCGCTGCTTCCTCTCGAAGGAGCAGGAGAGGTTCAAACACCGCTCATCCTCCCTGAGGACTGTCCCGAGCTCAAGCTCGGCGATCCGGTTTTCTTCCAACATGCGAAAGCCGGTGAGCTCGCCGATCATTTCAGCCAGCTGCATCTCGTCGAGGGCTCAAGAATCGTTGATACCGTGAAGACCTATCGGGGTGAGGGTATCAAGCTGCCATAATCACCGACAACGAGCCTGTGGCAGGGCCGCCCACAAACACTTCCCGGCAAACGAATTAAATATGAGAAAAGGATCCAGGAGAACAATATCACTCGCCTTCTGCGACGGAGAAAATACCGTTTACGAATATCCGGGACGCGAACCAGCCTTTAGAACGGCGAGATCATTTGTCACCGTCGATCCCGACGAGCTCATTCCCCTGCCTTACGGGAGTGTCCTCTTCACCCTGCCGGAGCGGTATCCGGTCTCCTACGACGGCGCTACCGGAACATTCATCACCATTGAAGACGATGGGCTTTCCGCGGCATCGGCATTTCTCAGCTCGGGCCACCTCCGAACCTATCTCCCCGCATACGAAAAAAAGAATACGGCTCCCGTCCTGCCCCTCTGGGCTTACTGCGGCGTTGTCCTCGTCGACGGCCAGTTTTTCGTCCCCGCACTGCGGATCGATCCCGATCCCCGATCGGATCCCGAGCTGCATGAGAACGAAGAGGAACTGGAGAAGGCCATCGGCGATATGATCCGGCGATACCCGAACAACAGGCTGGTTACGCAGCTCACCCGCTGCGCAACCGAATACCGATGTCTCTGCGCCAGAAACTTCTTTCTGAGCCGCTACGAAGCGCCCGTTCCGACCGCGCCATCCTGTAATTCCCGCTGTGTCGGCTGTCTCTCGTATCAGAAGCATTCCGGCTTCCCGTCATCGCAGGAGCGTCTGACCTTTCGGCCGACACCGGCAGAGATAGCCGAGATAATCCTCCACCATGTGAACAGGGTCGATGCCGCAGTCGCGAGCTTCGGGCAGGGATGTGAGGGGGAACCGCTGCTCCGCGGGAGCGAGCTCGCACAGTCGATAGCGATGGTTCGCAGACAGACCGCACGGGGAACCCTGCACCTGAACACGAACGGGTCACTTCCGGAGATGGTTTCGAGATTGATAGATGCCGGTCTCGATTCAATCCGCATCAGCATCAACTCACCGCGAGAAGAGTATTACACCAGATACTTCAGGCCGCGAGGATTTCATTACCGCGATGTCCTGCGGTCAATCGATATCTCCCTCGCGGCGAATATATTCGTTTCCCTGAACCTCTTCTTCTTCCCGGGAGTGACCGATGCAGAAGATGAAGTTGAATTACTCGACACCTTCCTGAAAGAACATCCGGTTAATATGATTCAGACGAGAAATCTAAATATCGACCCGGATCTCTATCTTGATGCCATCGCATTCGAAGCGTCTCAGCCAATAGGCATCAGAACGCTTATCGATCATCTTTGGGAACAGTTCCCCGATATCCGCCTCGGGTATTATAACCCCCCTCGCGAGAAATTTTGATTGACGGAAACGGCACCCGATATGACATTTCGGCCATGAAGAGATACACTTACATCATTATGCTTCTCGCCATCGCCGGATCGGTGCTCTCCGGCCAGATGACGCTGGAGTATTACTATCCCGATATGAACCTCGCGATAAGTGCCTGTGCCGACAGCATCACCAGCCCGTGCACTTCGATTCACCACTCGGCATATGCGAGTTTTCTCGGCATACCGGTCGCTGTCTACGGCCTGCTCTTCTTTCTGTTCATTCTCTTCACAATCCTTGTCGCCGATTACGCCTCCGAGAGCTACTACCTGCATAGCGCAGTGATTCTGTTTCCGTTGATTGTCATGGGTCTTCTGGTTGATATACTGCTCGCCATCGACCTGATCAATCTGCGGCTTGTATGTACCTCCTGCATCGCAACGTACGTGATCACCCTGCTGCTTCTCATCGTCCTGATCTTCTGGTTGAGAGCGATCAAGCGCGATAATCCTATGAGCTTCGGAACAATCATCAAAAGCACCCTCGCCTTCGGAAAGGAGAGCCCCGATAGAAGAGCCGCGCTCTCGCTGTATATCCTTTTCGCTTTCTTCCTGTCATTTGCCCTCTTCACAACCAGCTATACGCTCAAAGTCAAGACGCATACGCCCCAACCGCCGCGGGAACGGATAGAAGCATTCGTGAATGAGTTCTTCGCATCACCGCCCGATGAGATCGAGCTCCCCGAAAGCTCCATGACGCTGGGCAACCCGAAGGCACCCGTTACCATTGTGGTCTTTACCGATTTTCTCTGCAGTGCCTGCTACAAGTTCTTTCTTATCGAAAAGCACCTCTTTGCCCGGTTTCACGACAAGATCCGAATTGTCTATTATAACTTCCCGCTTGACAGCGCCTGTAACCGGTATGTCATCAATACGCGGTATCCAAACTCCTGTATAGCCTCCAGGGCGCTCATCGCCTCGGCGCTGATAAACAAGTTTGAAAAATACCTGCTCCGTCATTTTAATGAGTTCAAAAATGGGGTGCCGAACTACAATCAAGAAACCTCCCTTGCCATTGCCGCCACACTGACCGATACCGAACAATTTGCTCGAAAACTCGAATCTCCTGAGATTAGCGACATCCTGACAAGAGATACCGAGCTCGCGAAGGCCTTCAGAATTAGCGCAACGCCCACCATGTTCATACAGGGGAGAAAGCTGATCGGCGTACTCCCCCGGGCAGTTTTCGAAGCGATCATCGAGAGAGCACTGGAAGAGTAGCTCCACGGCAGAGGAGCTCTCAATTGACTCCTTAAAAGTGCTTGCAATTCCAACAGGCATAACTATGATGCCTGCAATATTACTGTGTGGGGAGGCTCACATGAAAAAGATACTCTTTGCCGCACTTGCGCTGATGTTCCTGTTCACGGTTGCGATAATGACAACCCGTTCCCATGCCGACACATATAACTGTTATACCTGCAGGGGGGGAGGATACGTCTGTTTTACCGGCAGTGATACCTTTGACAAGAGAAAGAAAGCAAAGGACAATCACGGTTGCGAAATTAGCGGAACCTCTTCATGCCAGGATTATCACTGCAAGGGACGCTTCGTTAACTGATACGCGTTTTCACACCACTGTCCGAGAGCAAACGGGAAGGTGAGGCCCTTCAGAGGATCTCATGAGGGTCGATGTCTATCTCAAGATAGCCATATCCCTCGGCCATAACGTGTTTCACCGACTTCACAACAGCGCGTGTTCCATCGATATCCTTCGATTTGAGAAGGAGGTGATACCGATGGTTGCCGGCGATTCGGGGAAGCGGTGCCGGTGAGGGACCGAGGAGCGTAATCTCCCGGCGCTGTCGACGGATCTCCTCTTGTAACGCTGTGCTCAGCGCGGTTATCGAATCGATAACCTTCTCCTCATCTCTGCCCCGCACCAGAAGTCGGATAATCCTGGAAAAGGGTGGATAGTCCATCAGCTTTCTCATCGAGAGCTCGTGTCGGTAAAATCCGTAATAGTCATGTCGTTTGAGAAAATCGAAGAGGTAGTGCTCATCATTCAGAGTCTGCACAATTACCTTCCCCGCAACCGATCCTCTCCCGCACCTTCCCGCAACCTGCATGAGGAGTGAGAATATCCTCTCTGCGGAACGAAAGTCGGGAAGGTTTATGCCGATATCAGCCAGGATAACACCGACCGTTGAGACGCGGTGAAAGTCGAAGCCTTTTGCAACCATCTGCGTTCCCAGGAGAATATCAACCGTTCCCCGGTTCATCCTGTCAATGAGATCGAATATCACGTCTTTTCTTCGTGTGCTATCCTGATCAAGCCTGAACACCCGCGGGTTGTTGAAGATCGTGTTAATGGTATCCTCGAGCCGCTGCGTGCCCGACCCGAGCTTGATGAGATCCTCCGATCCGCAGTGAGCGCATCGATCGATCGCCGGCGTCGTATAGCCGCAATAGTGGCAGTGCATATACCCATCTTTGTGATAGTTCATGCTGATACTGCAAAAGGGGCAGGTAACCGCCTCACCGCAGGCATTACATATCAGGATGGGGGCAAATCCCCGCCGGTTGAGCAGCAGGATTACCTGCTCCCCCGCTTCGATGGCACGCTTGCTGTACAGCCGCAATCGGGGAGAGAGGAGATCGGCGGGCCGGTCGGGTTTTACCCTGACAATATCTATCTCAGGCAGTCTGGCGTCACCATACCGTTCATTGAGCCGATGGAGCTGAAAAATCCCCCGTTCTGCTGCATAGAGCGATTCTACCGAGGGTGTCGCAGAACCCATGACGAGCACTGCCCGTTCCGTTTTACAGCGGTGCATAGCAAGTCGGCGTGCGTTATACCGCGGGGTGCTGTTCTCCTTATAGGATGCATCATGCTCTTCATCGATAATGACGAGCCCGAGATCGGGGCACTGTAAAAAAACCGCCGACCGGGTACCAACCGCGATGAGTGCATCTCCACGATAGAACCGAATCCAGTTGCCGAGCCGCTGATTGGGTGTGAGCCTGCTGTGATACAGGATGAGCTGATCGCCAAAGACGGAGGCAATCCGTTCATATGTCTGCGAAGAGAGCGTTATTTCGGGAACAAGATAAATCACCGATTGCCGCTTCTCAATAAATGCCTTCGCGAGCTCGATATACACCTCCGTCTTCCCGCTGCCGGTAATTCCGAATATCAGATGATAGGGCTTTTCTTTCGATTCCAGGATGATATTGAATATTCGCCGCTGCATGTCGGTGAGCTCTATATGCCGCTCTCGTGCCACAGGAGGGGGAGCAGCTCGCCTGATGCTCCGTCCCCGTCCCGAGGGGAGCGCCATCGCGAGGACTTCTCCAACCGTGCAGAGGTAATTCTCAGCAACGAACTCGGCGAACCGTATTAATCGGTCGTCAAATATCGGTTCAGAGTCGATGACACCGTCGAGCTCCTTGAGCGCCACCCCCTCCAGTTCGTTATTATGAACACGATGAACAAAAGCAGGAATCACCCTGTTCCGGAAGTCAACCGTCACCCGCATGCCGGGACAAACGGAAAGGGACTCCGGAATCCGATAGGTAAAAAAGCCCTCAACGGGATATCGAACATAAACATCAGCCAGTCCCTGACGATCGTTCCCGTTCATATTACCTCATGTCCGGCTCTCGCATACGAGCCATAATCAGCTGAAGGGTATTCCAGGCGGAGCGCTTGAGGTCGGTATTCTTCAGGAGGGTCAGCGGATGCTCCACATTGAACCAGGAGAGGGCGCTGCTCTCACTGATGATCTTCTGAAGGGTTACTATCTCCCCCATCACCAGAACAATTCTGGGATGGAAAAAAGCTATCTCCATTCTCATGAGCGAGGCGCATTCCCGAAACAGTTTCTCCACGTTATTCGGCACCTCGGTCTCACACTTTATCACATTGGTGATATAACACTGATCGAAATCGACATTCATCGCCCCGATCATCTTCCTGAGGAGATCGGCAGACTCGGACTTGAACAATCGCATTTCGGTCGGTGAAATCAATCGAGGAGTGTTCAGCACAATCATGAGGCCGTTTGTGCCGGTTCCGTAGCCGAGCTTCCGCTCACCGCTCTCACTGCACCTCCTGCACCCCATTATCAGCGCGTCCAGCTCATCTCTGGTACGAGGTATTCCCCCCGCACTGCTTCGGTCGGTCCACTGCCGCAGGAAGCGCAGCTCCTCTTCACTGCGGGCGAGAACAATCCTCTTCCTCCGGGAGAGATCTTTTATTATCGTGGCGATGTCAGTTTCAGGTTTCATGTAATTTGCTTTTCATCTTTTCTATATAATCCGAAAGATATTCCGATTTACGATTAATAGGTTTAACTTTTCTAACTAAATCGATGAAGGGCCTTCCCTTTCTCCTTATACCTTTTCTATCTTCCCAAACATTTTCTCTCTCTATCTTTCCAATTTCAAACAGAATATTATATGTTTTTACAAATACAATTTATTAATCTCTTT
>CAZZCF010000149.1:0-10405 GCA_964652955.1 uncultured Leptospirales bacterium | reverse complement strand
GATACCTCTCTGCTCATCACCGATAGTCGATGACGGTGTTTTTTTCGATTATGTAAAAAAAAGCACCGGATTATCGTTGATGCTGATTCTCTCTTTCGATTGAAGAGTCAGGAAGAGAACCCGTGTGCACAATGCCCGAAAGAACCGGTATTTACAATTTGTGTATCAATGCAAATACTGTATTTGAGAGATGCTCATAAGAATCACCCCTGAATCACCTTTTAAGAAAACGAATGAGAAGTGGATTTACCAGTTCCGGAAACTCATAGCAGGCATTATGCCCCGCCCCCTCGATAAGATGAATCTCAACCTGCGGTATTGCTTCTCGTACCTGCTCGCTCTGCGTATACGGAAGGAGCTGATCTTCTTTCCCCCAGATTAGTAACACCGGTTTGTCCTGCTGCCCGACCTGTTTGTACAGCTCGCCGAGATCATTCATGTGCATATAACGGAGGGTCGATAGGAGGGCTCTTTTGAATCCGGTATAGCGCATCTGCACCATGAACTTTTCCCGAAATTCACCCAACCGGTCGGGCTTTACAAAAGCCTTCCGTATCCCCGAAAGAATGATTCCGTCGCCGGCAACCGCCATAATATAATCTCCGATAAGGGGAGCTTTCCCCAGCTTCATGGAAAAGAGCTCCCTGGTGGGGAATCCGGCCGGTGCAAGGAGACACACCTTTGATACTATGTCGGGATGCCGTGCGGTGAAGATTACGGCGATACCTCCCCCCATGGAGAGACCGACGAGGTGAACGGGCTTGGCAATCTCGAGAACATCCAGAAGCTCGAGAAGCTCTGTATCGTAGAGATCCCGGTCATAGGTTACCGCCGGCCTGTCCGAGAATCCGCGGCCAAAGTGATCAAAACGCATCACTCTGAAGCCGGCTTTCACCAGTTCATCGAAATTATTATCCCAGATAAAATACGGCGTGGTGAAACCGTGTATAAGGACTACCGGCTTCCCTCCGGGCGGACCGGCGATTTCATAGTGAATAATACCCCTGGAGAGCTGCACGAAGCTTCCCGCAGCGGTCTTTCTGACCGTATCATCGAGAACCTCCTTCTTGCCGATGGAATAAAAATATGATCCGAAGATGAGAGCTCCAATTATGATGATACCAGCTACAATTTTACTCTTCAATATAGCAATCGCCATTGCTTAACCTCCCCTCTGCCGTTTATTTACGATAGCACTCTCAAGTGAGGATGTCAACACTTCTTGTACCGTAAAAAATAGTGCTTGATATAATTACAATAGAAATTACCGTCATGCAGGGGAGAAACATCCATTCACATTACCGCGAGAACAATCGTGAAGACTGCTAAAATCCTCATAGTTGAAGATGAGCCGATAATCGGGCTTGACATACAGAAGAATCTCACGAGCCTCGGCTATGATGTACCGCTGATCCTCTCGTCGGGAGAAGAGGCAATCAATGCAATTGAAGAGATACGTCCAGATCTTCTGTTGATAGGCATCAACCTCGACGGTGATATTGACGGCATCGAAGCGGTCAATGAGATCAAGAAAACGTTTGCCCTCCCGGTTATCTATCTCACCGCTCAGACGGATCAGAATACATTCTCCCGAGCACAGGAAACCGAACCATACGGATTTATTGTCAAGCCCATTCTTAAAAACGATCTGCATACCGCAATTCAGATGGCCCTCCACCGTTATGAGCTGGAGAATCGATTACGAGACACCGAGACGAGATACCGTTCCCTTTACGAAAGTCCTCTGAACATTATCTTTATGTACAATCCGGAAGGCTATTTCATAGATGCAAATGATGCTGCCGTTGCCATTACCGGATACAATCACGAAGAATTCTCACAACTGAACTTTGCCACCCTCTGCGATGCCGAGCATCTGGGAAAAGTCACCGAGAGCATCACGGAACTCATTGACACCGGACTGCAGCGGGAACCTGTCGAGATCAGGTTGCAACGCAAAGATGGGAGCAGCGTGTGGATAGAATTCATCAGCACACTGATTTACCGGGAAGGAAAGCCTCCTCTGATTCAATCCATTGCACGGGATATTACGGATCGGAGGGAGGCTGAGGAGGCATTGCGGGCGGAGAAGGAGCGAACACAGCAGTATCTCGATATTGCCGGTGCAGTTATCGTTGTTCTCGATCGTGAAGGGAAGGTATCGCTGATTAACAGGATGGGAGCGAAAGTGCTCGGTCTCGCGGAAGAGGAGATCATCGGGAAGAGCTGGATTGACCACTTTATACCCGACAACGAGCGGAGTCAAGTACGCGAATCATTCACAAGGTTAATGCGAGGTGATGTTGATCCCAACATACATTATGAGAATACCCTTTTAACCGGGGACGGCGAAGAGCGGGTTATCGCCTGGAGCAATTCGATTGTTCGAGATACGACGGGGACTATCATCGCATCGATTAGCTCGGGTGTTGATATCACCGACCGGAAGCGAGCAGAAGAGGAAATTCACAGCACTATTTCAAAGCTCAGGAAGGCAATGAACGGGATAATCCAGGCGATGACGTTAACGATTGAAGCGCGGGATCCGTACACTGCAGGTCATCAGCGCAAGGTTTCCAACCTCGCACGGGCAATTGCCACCGAGCTCAATCTCCCCTCGGAGAAGATTGATGGGATTCGAATGGCTGGCCTTATACACGATATCGGGAAGATAAACATCCCCGCACAGATTCTGACCAAGCCGGGAAAATTGACCGATCTAGAGTTTGATTTCATCAAGTCACATCCGAAGATCGGATATGATATTTTGAAGACAATAGATTTCCCCTGGCCGGTTGCCGACATTGTGTATCAGCATCATGAGCGACTTGACGGTTCAGGATATCCGGATGGTCTTTCAGGAGATGACATCATGATAGAGGCGAGAATCATGAGCGTCGCCGATGTCGTTGAAGCAATGGCATCGCACCGTCCCTACCGACCTGCCATCGGAATTGATCAGGCGCTTGAAGAGATAACGAAATACAGCGGCATCAAGTATGATCCCGATGCGGTTACTGCCTGCATACGCCTGTTCCGGGAAAAAGGATTCAGCCTGGAGATAGGACCGGAGGGAATGGCAAATGAATACCCAGAGTAAGCATAAAAATTGTGATTGACGGGGGAATTTCTCTCAATAATATACCGTACACACGGGGCGATTAGCTCAGTCGGTTAGAGCGCCTGCCTCACATGCAGGAGGTCGCTGGTTCGAGTCCAGTATCGCCCAGATTGTTTTAGCTCCCGCAATTCTTCACAACAATTATCATATCCCCATGTGACATATTCAATTGGCCCGCCGGCTGGACAATTGGAAAGATGATGAAGTAAGTTAAATAGTAACAGCTGTAGGTTCTTAATTTTTCTTGTAGCTTATATCAAAATTGATCGGTATGTCTAATTCTGCAAATAATCTATAACGAAAAGAAGCGAGCCACGGACGGCGAGCTGGCGAGGACAAGCAGGAGGCTTATCCGCAGCCTGAAGTGAGAGTTGAGACTTGCAAAGGAAGGTTCAGAGTTATTATTTATTTATAAACGATGTTGAAATTAGATAAGTACTGCATAAAGCCTGTCGCGGCGCGTGAGCGACCAGGCTCGCCGCCGTTTGAGGCGCGGCTTTTGGCACTTTTGGCCGCCCAAAAGTGCGAATGTTACCCAGTTTCGCAAACTGGCGTTCCCCCCCTTTTGGAAAAGAGAAACCCCGTCCACGAATCAATCAGAACGAGGAACGATAAGCTCCACATCGCTCAACGGATACGTCGAGCAGAGATGAATGTAACCGTATATCCTGTCAGCGGCGCGCCTTCCATCCGAGTCCGGAATAACGAAGACCTCGCCTGAGCTGAGCCGTGATCGGCATATCCCACAGTCACCGGAGCGACACTGTGAGGGGGGAGCGAGGCCTGCCCGCTCAAGCGAAACCATAAGCGACTCGGTTGATTGTGCTTTCAGGCGGTGCACCGCTCCGCCCATCTGTACCGTCACATCAAAGGATCTATTCGCCATCTCCTGCGGGAAACCCTCATAGGCAGTGACATCCGCCGCTTCACCGCACGCCTCCCATCGAAGCCTCCTGCGGGGAATGCTGAGCGAAGCGAGCTCCGATTCAAGATAGCGGTACATCTCCTGGGGACCGCAGATAAAAAATGTTTTATTCACTATCTCACCCGCAAGCCGTGAAATAGTGTTGGCAGAGAGAAATCCGGTCGGGCCTGTCCACTGCTGATCGGGTTCACTGCAGATATAGTGAACGCGGATTCTCCCCCCGGCGGATTGTTCCATTTCCGCGAGCTCTTCTTCAAAAATAATCTCGTCGGGTTTCGGTATGCCGTACAGGAGCGTGAAGCGGATCTTAATCCCGTTCTGAGTTATATCCCGGAGCATCGAGCGGAAGGGAGTAATCCCGCATCCGCCCGCCAGCGCGACAATATCCTTCGAATCCCGTACCGGATCGATATAAAAGTAACCTGCCGGGCCGGATGTTTCAATTCGGGTACCAGTTTTCCAGCTGTTCCAGACGTGATCCGTAAAGAAGCCGCCCTCCTTTTTCCGCATGGTAATCTCATAAAAGCCGCGTTTTAGTGCATCCAGCGGTGATGAGGATAGTGAGTAAGGCCGACTCACCAGCACATCGCCAATCCGGCACTTCACACTGAGATACTGTCCGGCCCTGAAGAGGGCGAGATCATTCGTTTCGGACTCGGGATCGGCGACAAGCCGAAAGGTTCTCGTCGTCGGCGTTTCGTCGAGCATTTCCCGAATAACGAGATTCATGGAAGTCGGATGCAGTTGATGAGCAAGCCGGTTGACGGGACCCGACGGAGTAGGACTCGCAGATGCGGCTTTGATTCTTTTTCTTCTTTGAGGAACCAGTCGCAGAAAAGCAATCAGGTCACGTATATTTCCTTTGACGAATTTCATCTTTCTTTCTCCATCTCCTTGATCGTGAAATTTGCCGCCATTTTGCCGGAGAGAAGGGAATTGCTGTAGCCGGCACAGAGGAATGAAAATCCGCCGGAAAAATGAAGTCCCCGTATATAGTACTCATTCTGAATTGATGCAAGCCTCGGCATGGTCCAGTCCCATGATTCCGGTTCGTATCCGTATATGACACCGTTGTGCGTGCCGGTATACCTGGCAAAGGTCTGCGGGGTGGCAATCTCGATCTCCTCGATATGATCGCTCAGCTTTATACCGGTCTTGTTCTCGAACTGTTCGATCATCGCCTTCGCCATTTTATTTTTCAGAGCAAAATAGTTTCCCGGCCGCACCGATGCCCACGCCTCGGGCCGCATGAGGCTGGCGAGGAAGACAATGCTCGTCCCCGGAGGAGAGCATTCGGGCAGCGCTGCATTCATGCAAACCGTTGCCTGAACGGTGGGAGAGCCCAGTCTATAGAAATTCTCGTATAATCTGTCCGGTTCCAGAAAGGGGGTAATCATATAGCCGTAGGTGTCCAGGCCGAGCTCCTCTGCAGAAGCATCCAGTCCGAGATAGACAACAAACATGGTCAATCCATGCTCCCGCGCATTGATTGTCTGATACGCCCTTTGAGGCACCTCTTCCTTCGGGTACACCAGGTTGTTATAGGTTATCGTTGGGGATGCATTGCATATGACGTGTTTGGTCTCAATCCGGTCACCCTTTGCGGTCTCTATGCCGATGACCTCTCCGTTTTGCACCAGTATCTTTTCCACGCGGCTATTATATTCGATATCGCCGCCAAGCTCCCTGATGCGCTCATCAAGGGCGGTCATCATTTCATGTGATCGCATTCTCGGTATGAATGAACCGTGTGTCATATATCTGAACATGAACGCCGCGAAGGTCGTGAAATTGAGACGGCTCGGCGGCGGCCCGACAACCATCCAGTAAGAATAGAGGAGCTTCAATGCTTTATCGGGTATGTTGAACTTCCTGGTCACCTCTTCAACCGAATAGGCCGTGGTTTTGAGAAATCTCGGGTATTTTGCCCGGAGTACTTTCTGGTCAGGCCTCCCCTTCGACTCCCCGATGTATTCGAGCGCATCCATAACCTCTTTACAGAGCTCGATATAGCTTGTCATGGACGGCCTGCTTCCCGGAACCGCATCTTCAATTGCTGAAATGAACTGCTCGACACCGAGGGGGATGACCGCATCAATACCATCATCGGCGATGATAATACGGTAGGCATCAGGAACTTCGACAAGCTCGATGTCCAGCGCGATATCGTTCTCGAAAAATTTACGCACACTCCCCATCCGGTACGAGGGACCGTAATCGACGAGCATGTGCAGTGCTGTCTCAAACTCAAAACGCCCCCGCACAAAGCTGCTGCCGAATCCGCCGGGGAGATTATGCTGCTCGAGAAGGAGCACCTGAACGCCCTTCGCGGCGAGCTGCGCCGCGGCTGCGAGGCCTCCGCACCCCGCACCAACAACGACTGCCTCATATGATTTCTGTATTGTGCTGTCCGATACGATCTCTTTCACGGATAAACCTCATCTCAATAACATAACAGTGTTATTTCCCAATCCCTTATATCTGTACGTTACAGATGAATCACTGTCAAGCGATATTTGAGCTGCACGGAGGTGATTGGACAGGCCCGCTGTATTTCCCCGAATTTCCGCGGAATGGAGAATTCACCGGTGGAACGATAAACAGCGGGAACCGGAATTGCGTCATGAGCAAACGAAGGAAAATCCTTCGGAGGATGGAGTGCACCGGAAAAAATAGTGCATGGCTCCCCCTCCTCCTACAATGGATTACCTCGATACACGGATGAACGAGAGCAATTCATCTGAGTTTCTCAATATCCAGATTTCGCAGCATATTCAGCGAGAAGGGGAGTATCCATATCTTCTCGTACTCCTCAAATCCTTTCGGGTTGAAGTACGAAAAGTAAAATCTGAAATGATGCCCCTCAATATCAAATTCCTCATACCCATAGAGCCGCGCGGTCTCGGCATTGAGCACCTCATATCCCTTCGTCTGGAGATGCTCCTTTAACTTGATATAGAAGCCGTCATTACACCTTACATCAAATCGTACCGCATTCAGCTTTTCCAGATTCGAAACGATATTCTGATAGAGCGTATAGTTCTGAATGATCGATTTTGTTTCAGGATTGAAATTTTTAAGGCTCTTGATAACCGAAGCGAGCTCGCTTATCTCGGGAAATCGCTGAATGGCGTCATGAAAGTAATTCTGATTGTGAAGAATCAACTCGTGGAATGAGAAGTGCTCCAGTCGGGCGGCGAAGTTCACCGTCTCTCCGGTCACGGTAAAGTCTCGGACAATCTCGTTCCCCAGATTCGAGCGTAGTATCTCCTGTCCGTAGCTCACGCCACTTCGCAATCCCAGTTCGGTATCGATCAATCCCCGATCGGAGAGGAGTGTCAGCAGCACCTTGCAGAGCCCGAAGATCGAGAAAAAGTTGTTCAATATCGTATCGATATCATTCTTCTGTTCGCCATCACTGCTGTTGAGAAAGACGCACATCACATTATCGCCCATAAACTTGTCGATGCGGCCATTGTACAGCTTGCTGATAAGTTTCGTGCTCTCGAAAAATGGCTGCTGAATGTCATTGCGAAAAGTATTCTTGCCGTACTTGTTTAAGAAATTGGTGCTGTTGCGAAGATCCGAAAAGCTGATACAGCCATTTTCAAACTGATCCGATACTCCGAATTCAAGCACCTCTTCGAATTTCTCCCACTCTTCACCATACTGCTTGTCAACGGTATCGATTTTCTTGCCGGAGTGGCTCAAGCAGCGATCTCGGTATTCCATCTGGAGATTGGTGAATATCTGCTGAAATTCGTAATTTGCATCATCACCGTAGAGAGCAAGGTAATGCCTCTCATCGCTGGAAAATCTCTTCAGGAGCACGGTATCGGTATGGGAGAAATCGGGGATCATGATGCTCTCATCGCTGCTCTCAATTCTCTTGCCGACATAGACAATCTCATGTGGAATAAAATCCTCTACCGAGCTGTCCAGCGCATACAGCCAGAGGAGGCTCGTGGGGTAATTGACGTCGTAGAAGTAGCTCTTAATCCAGTTAAGATACTGCTGTATCTTCGAGCTATCATTTATCGGAATGAAGATGCAGGTGAGATCATCGAGCGGCCCCGAATAAAAATACGTTCGTACGAGATGATCCATCATCTCGAGGGAGGTTCCCTCCTCATATGTATCGCCCAATTGATCCTCTGATAAAACCTTGAAAAAACGCCACAGGCATACTCCCTCAAGGCCGTGTTTATACCGCTTGATGATATTCCTGTAGAGATGAAAGTTAAGCACATCGTAATAATTGTCCGAATCGGGAGCGGTATCCTCCGGAGCATTTCCATACATCTCCTTGAGGAGTTTCTCGACCTCGTTGTGATCCGATATCTCGGCAAGGCGATTCATAAGACCGTGTATTGATTCTCTCTGATCGCTCAGTTTCAAATCGTTTTTATCGATATTTCCCATCGTATAAACCTCTTCGATAGCTTTTTCAGATCGGCGAAGCAGTGAGATGAAGACTCACCCCGGGCGAAAGACGATGCGCATCACGGCGTTCCTCCGGCATTCTAACTATGCATCTGAAAAGTGAAGCTGTCAAACACATTTAATCCGCCTTTCGGAGAATTATACCCTTTTTCATTCACTTTGCACTCTCCCCGTTCGTTTATATATCTGAGCGGTTATTTCCCACGAGGAGGGTACGTATAATCATGAAAAGAGTAGGAGAATCCTTCGTCATCGACAGAATTCATTCCCGGTGCATCATTATAAAGGAATTAACCGGAAACAGATCGGAAGAGCACCTTCGAGATGTTTTCGAGAGGATTATGGGCGATATTATCATCCCCGTGATCGATACATTCAACCTCGAGATGCTCTCCTATGTCGTTCGGGGAAATACTTTCTATTTTATTATAACCAGCCTGCTCGACGAGAAGAAGGTGTCGAAAATCGTTCAGCTTATCAAGTCCCGTTTTGCCGAGCGGTACAATCAGACAGTGAACCGGGCCGGTTTATTCTGTAGAGGCGGGTCCGCCTGTGAGCTTATCGATTGAGGTCACTGCTCACCGCGGAGTAATAATGCGATTGCCTCCCCTGCTCCTTGCAGCGTTCATCTTCTCGTAGCACAATTGAATGAGTGATTCTGTCTCGGTCGCATGGACCGGATAGGTCGCAACCCCCACACTGATTCTGATGTTGAACTTCTCGCCGTCAGTAAGCCTGCTGATATCCATCGTATATATCGCTCTTCCAAGCTCATGCGCCATCGATAGCGCTTCATTCCGCCCGGTGTTCGGCAGGATAATCGCAAACTCGTCACCCCCGTAGCGCACCGCAATGTCCTCTTCACGGATAATTGATTGAATGAAAACGGCCATCAGCAGCAGCGCCTTATCGCCCTGCTCGTGACCAAAACGGTCATTGAGCTCCTTGAAGTTATCCGGTTTCAGGAGGAGCACGCTGGTCTGAATGCCGTATTCGGGAAGAAGCGTTTTGAAATCTTCGTATAAAAAATTTCTATTGTACAGACCGGTGAGCTTATCAACGAATACCTTCTTCTTCAATTCCTGGATCCAGGGCGTCCGTTCCTTTATCAATCGGTGCGTCTGTCGCACCCGCCCTGCGATTATCACGATGAGCTTGTACAGTATCCGGGCTGAAACCAGCGGATAGTGCTGGAGCACTGCCGAAAAGGTTAATCCCCGCTGCGGGAAGATGAGCATATCCGTTTCTCTCATTGCAATGGCACGAGCATCCCGCGGTGTATTGCATATGAGATCCAGCTCACCGAAGGATTCACCGGCAATGTACTGTGCGAGGTCTATATCATTGTTTTCGAGGCTTCTGGTAATGAGAACATCGCCCCGTATCACGATATATATCTCATCACTGGGCTCACCCTCCTCAAAGATGAGAGTGCCCTTCGGGAAATGAATCATCTGGCTGTTCTGAGCGACAACGGCGAGCTCCTCAGTATCCAGCGTGGAGAAAAGATTCACCTTCCTTAAAAGCTTAATTTTATCTTCAATCGACAACGTCTCCATGAAATACCCGATACATAGTTCAACAGGAATAGTCAGATACCTACTGATAACAGGAATAAATCCTTCTTCTATTTTTCAGATCAGCGTCACACTCCGTTCTGGAAGCAGCATACTATCACAGGCACGTTAAAAAAAGCACTAATCATGAAACAATAAAAAAAAATCAAGCAAAATCATTCTCGTCCCCCGATGATTGCCTCTCTCCTGAGAGGAATTCCCAATAGAAAGGTACTATCCCTCACAACAATTACAGATCCTCTTTGATCTCAAGAACCCATTGCAATGCATTGCACTGGCTGACAAGTGATATCATGAGGCCACCGCCAACCAGAGCGGGATCTCGTATAACTGTTCTCA
>CAZZCF010000148.1:0-10425 GCA_964652955.1 uncultured Leptospirales bacterium | reverse complement strand
GTGTGCTCCTTTATTCTCCTATCATCTAAAGCCATCCGCTCCATTTCATCACGGGTAATAGTGGCAGCAACTGTCTTTCTCGATCTAATTTTACCGTTCACCTGCAATACGATCTCTATCTCCTCCTTACGAGTAAAATCATCACAATATTCAGGCCAGCGTTGAAATACGAGCATCTTTTTATTTCCGATTGTTTCCCAGAGCTCTTCAGCAACATGAGGAATAAAAGGTGAAAGCATCGGAATGAGCTTATCAAAAACTTCAGAGAGTACCATTGTACCTTCAGCAGTCCTCAATTCATCTTCATCCAGCTGATATAATAAGTTTACCAGCTCCATCATCCGGGCAATCGCAGTATTATACTGCATCCGATCTTCAATGTCACCGCTAACAATCTTTACAGTCCGGTGAAGCTCCGACCGAATCTTTCTCAGCGGCTTTGCAAGCGCTCTTTCATCAAGATCATAATCAGTAACGTACAATTCCTTATACTTATCCACAAATCTCCATACGCGGCCAATAAACCTGAAGCACCCCTCGACACCTTTGTCCGACCATTCAAGATCCTTATCAGGCGGTGATGCGAAGAGCATGAAGAGCCGCGCTGTGTCGGCACCGTACTTTTCAACGATATCGTCGGGATCGACAACATTCCCCTTCGATTTGCTCATCTTGGCGCCATCCTTAATCACCATACCCTGTGTAAGGAGCCGTTTGAACGGTTCCCGTTCCTTCAACAATCCGAGATCGCAGAGAACTTTTGTATAGAAGCGGGCATAGAGAAGATGAAGCACCGCATGCTCGACACCGCCAATATACTGGTCAACAGGCATCCAGTAATTGACCTGTTCCCAATCGAATATTTCCTCTGACTGCGGCGAAGTAAACTTTGCAAAATACCAGGATGAATCGACAAAGGTATCCATGGTATCGGTCTCCCGTTTCGCCGGTCCCGAACACCGCGGACAGGTCGTATGTATAAAATCATCCATCGATTTGATCGGAGAGCGAGAATCACCCCTGAAATCAACTTCAGTCGGGAGAATGACGGGAAGATCCTCCTCCGGCGGTAACACAATACCGCATTTGTCACAATAAATAACCGGTATCGGACATCCCCAGTATCGCTGTCGTGAGATGAGCCAATCACGTATCCGAAAGTTCACCTCCCTTTTGCCAAATCCCTTCTCTTCCGCATAATCTGAAATTCTCTCCATTGCCTCACGATTTGACATGCCTGAAAACTGATCCGAATTAACACAGATTCCATCTTCAATATAGGCATCTTCCATCTTCTCAACATCGATTGGAGCCTCCGGATTATCAATAACCAGCCGTATCGGTAAATTATATTTCTTCGCAAAGGCAAAGTCGCGAGAATCATGTGCCGGCACACTCATAATCATACCCGTGCCATACTCCATGAGAACAAAATTACCGATAAAGAGGGGAATCTTCTCACCCGTGAAGGGATTGATGACACGTAAACCGGTGTTAACGCCATCCTTCTCCTTCTCTTCCGATAAACGATCAGAAAGTGATTGTGATTTTGAACTTTCAATGAACTCTCTTACCTCGGGGAGATTAACCCGATCAAGCAGCGGATGCTCGGGAGCAATTGCCATGAATGTGACGCCATATACCGTATCAGGTCTCGTGGTATAAATGGGAAAATCCTCGCCCAATTCGAGCTTAAAAGTAACAAGTAATCCCTCCGATCTGCCTATCCAGTTCTCCTGCATTACCAGCACTTTTTCAGGCCACCCCTCCCGCAATTCTTCGCTTCCACGTAAGAGCTCATCAGCATAATCCGTTATCTTATAAAACCATTGATCCAGCTCTATCTGTTTTACAGGACTCTCACATCGCCAGCAGAGCCCATTCTCAACCTGTTCATTCGCAAGAACCGTTTGACATTTCGGACACCAGTTTACCGGTGCTGTTTTTTTATACGCGAGCCCTCGCTCATACATCTTGCAGAAGATCCACTGATTCCACTTATAATATTCGATATTATGGCTCGCGATCTCACGTGACCAGTCATAGGAAAAGCCCATCCTTTTAATCTGTCTTTTCATATGAACGATATTGTCTTCGGTCCATTTCAGTGGCGGGATATTATTCTGAATAGCAGCATTTTCAGCAGGAAGCCCAAATGAATCCCAACCCATCGGATGAAACACATTATACCCCTTCATCCGCAAGAAACGGGCCATGAGATCGCCTATGGTGTAATTTCGAACATGACCCATGTGCATGCGCCCCGACGGGTATGGATACATCTCGAGGAGATAAAACTTCTTTTTCTCGCCATCAATTTCATTCAGGAAAATGCTTTCCTCTTCCCATCTCCTTTGCCACTTCTGTTCAATCTCCTTGAAAGAATACTCTCGTTCCGGCATGTCATTACTCCCGCACGTTTCTAAATATATTCTCCTCTCCGATGACAATCACTATCAGAGAACAAAATCCCACATCAGAGGCCTGCACCTCAACTCCCTCGATCACGGTTTCACTGATATTTTTTGTTCGGAATAAAAGTCAAGTAAATCTCAAATTAACATCAGGGGACTTCTAAAACCTAAATAATATGATGTCCCCTTGGCCGGCGTCGCTTTGTACATCCCGTGCATGCTGTCATTCGCGACGTCGTGTCGCTGTGTGCACAAAGCCCGCTCCTTTATCGAGAACCCCTCTTGAGTGCGAAGTACATAACAGCTATCAATAAATGCTCATGGAAGCTCTCAATTCCCAACCTGCACCGGGAGACACGTTCAGCACTATCAACATGAAAGCAGTGAATCGCCTCATCACCGCTACCCTTCCCTCCACTCGGAGAGAGATCAACGGGGTTCATGAACTCTGAAGGATGGTAATTATCTCCTCTGAACTTTTTGATTGTATAATCCTGTTTTTTATCTCCTCATCCTTCAGTATATTCATAATGCTCGACAGTATCTTCAAATAATCTTTATGCTGTCTTTCACCGGCAGCAACAAGAATTATCAGGTATACCGGTTTGCCATCCATCGATTCAAATTCTATTCCCTTTTGAGAGATACCGATAGCGAATGCAATCTCCCGAACAGCCCGTATCTTCGCATGAGGGATTGCAATGCCAAAACCAATTCCGGTGCTCATCATCGTCTCTCTTTCTTTAAGGGCCCGTATGAGCGCATCAATATCATTGCAGATGTCGGTGTCCTTGAAGACAAGGGCGAGCTCCTCGATCGCATCATATTTATTCTGAGATTTGAGATGCTTAACAAAATTGACACTGGTATATTCCACCACTGATTTCATACAATACTCCAGATAATAAGAATAATAATTCTTCTCTCCCGGTACATTCAATCAACAGGAATTAAGATGAAACAAAGCTCCTTCCATCAAGCACAAAAAATCCGAACTCGGCAAAGAGGTTTGGAAAAAATTTTATTACATTGACTCTTCCATTGTCCAGAAGGTTAAAATGAGCTTGGTTCTTTATCGGATATCTCTTCTTTCTGCAGAAAAAAGAAAAGTCATCAATTGATAAAAGGTGTATATTCGGAGATTCATACCAATAAAAAGGGAGCAATCTGTTTTTCGGCATTCTGCCGCAAAACATAAGCTGAACTCTATTTATAATACATCCCAGATTTGGAAAGCTTACAATCGTATTCAAGCAAATTCGCATAATCTCATCCAAAACGAATTCAGGTCTCTTAACATCCTGAAGTGTCTGATTTATGATAACATAATCGAAGGAGTTATCTTTATAGTCGGAGAGGCCATCATCAATATCACCCTGAAAACAGTATAGTCCCTTCTCGAGACACTTGCTTACCCCCTCAGTAGAAATCTCAACACCGTATCCATCGACCTCCCTCCTCTCCTGGAGTTCCGCAAGAAGCGTTCCATCTCCACATCCGAGATCAAGCACGCGAGAGCACCGAGGTATCTCTTCGATTATAAGATCATATCCTATTCTTGAGTTGCTCATTTCTCATCTTTTCATGTTCTCTTTTCAAGAAATTGCCGATATTGCGCGCCATAAAACTATCCTCCAGCAGGAAAGCGTCATGTCCTTTTTCTGTCTCAACATCAGTATATATCACATTTTTCCCGCATGATCGCAATGCATTAACTATCTCTCTCGATTTTGAGCTCGGGTAGAGCCAATCAGTAGTGAAACTAATCACCAGAAAATCAGACAAGACGTAGTCGAAAGCATTCGATAGTTTTCCTCCAAAATCTGATTTTAGATCAAAGTAGTCAATTGCCTTCGTAATATAGAGATAGGAATTAGCATCAAATCGAGTAACAAAATTAATTCCCTGATGATGCAAGTACGATTCAACGGCAAATTCCGAATTGAAATTAAAACTGAGGAGATCGGAATGCTGGAGTTTTCTTCCAAACCTCTCATGCATTAACGACTCACTGAGATATGTTATATGTCCTACCATTCTCGCAAGGGCAAGACCAGATCTTGGCTGACCGGATCGATAATAATCTCCGTTATTCCATTTGGGATCCATATAAATGGCCTGTCTCCCGACCTCATTAAAGGCTATTCCCTGGGCTGATATTGAACTTGCGGTCCCAAGAGCAATGACCGACTGTACCATTTCCGGATAGGATATTGCCCACTGCAAAGCCTGCATCCCCCCCATCGAGCCGCCCGCTACCGCGAGGAGCTTCGGTATACCCAGATATCGAATAAGATACCACTGAGCATTAACCATATCCTGAATCGTAACAAGGGGGAACTCCAGTCCGTACTCTTTACCGGTCAGCGGATTGAGTGAAGAGGGTCCCGTCGATCCGTTACAACCTCCGATAATATTCGAGCATATAACAAAATACTTATCGGTGTCAAAAGGTTTTCCCGGCCCGATATACACATCCCACCATCCCGGATACTTGTCATTGGGCGAATGATAACCCGCTGCATGTGCAGTTCCCGAAAGTGCGTGGAGTACCAAAATTGCATTATTCCGCTCGCTGTTTAAATCCCCATACGTCTCATAAGCCAGGGTGATAGGACCCAATCTTTTCCCCGAAGTAAGTACGAGCTCATTCGGTGGTTCAGCAAAGGTATAATAATCGGTTTTAACGATGCCCACTGAATCTTTTCCCTTGGCCTGACTCTCTTTCATCCGAAATCCACTACAATTTCAAAAATGAAAACCCTATTAATATTTTCATCATTAATAAAAAAACCGCTATGAGTAAATGAAATAGCGGTTTTATGCCAGCTATCTCATCTTTCGGATATCCATCCGCAGGAATTGGCACCATGTCTCGAAGACTGGTTGCCGTGGCTTCTCGGGGCCTTTCCCTCCACCACTCTCGATAAGATAACAAAATCTCGTTACAGATCTGTATCTTACAATTATGCAAAGATCGAAAACTGCATGATAATCAATTTAAACTGAATGAAAAAAGACACTTATATTCCCCCTTTCATTTAAAATAATGTCAATTAAAAATTTTTTCTTTGTCGCCACCATATATACCTGCAGCATTTCATCATGCGCTGCATTCAAAAATAAAACTTCTCACTCCTCAATTATATATACATAAAATTGGTTGACAATATGCTATCATTTTAAGTAATGGATTGACGTACTTTATCTTCCTTCTCAACCTGAAGGGCGAGTGGTGTACCTAGAACCCTGAGGAGGCTCACATGGATCTTACGAAACTGTATGACATCCCCGCAAGTGATATAGCCCGAGAGAGTTTCTTCAACGTCGGCGGTCCTCACGGCTTTATGCGATGGGGGATTTACATCCCTGCACTCATTGCCGTAATTTATATTATATATTCGATCATTCAGAGAGTAAGAATATGGAGAGTTGGCAAAGATGAATTAAGAACAGACTATCCGGAAAAGCGCATCTGGGCAGTGATCAAATATGTTTTCATGCAGATCAAAATCCTCCGAGAAGCTTATGCAGGACTTATGCACGCTGCCCTGTTCTTTGGATTTGCCGGGCTCTTTATTGTAACTCTTATAATTATGGTCAACGATGACATCACCGAATTATTTTATCACTATAAGTTTCTCACCGGCAATTTCTACCTTTACTGGTCGCTGGCAGCGGATCTCTTCGGGCTCCTGGTGCTCGTTGGCCTCGCAATGGCCCTCTACAGAAGATATATAACAAAACCGAGCAGACTCGATACGCAACCAATCGACACCTTCGCACTCGTTTTCCTGGTTATCCTGACGTTATCGGGCTTCACCACAGAAGCGCTTCGTATAGCCATAACCGGATTCCCTCCTTTTGAGGTGTGGTCACCGGTCGGTTATGCAATGGCATATTCCATCTCCTGGATGAGCACTCCTGCTCTGAAAGTAACGCATTACCTCAACTGGTGGATACATGTTATATGTGCCTTTATCTTTATTGGCTTGATTGCCACCGATAAACTGGGTCATATTCTCATCTCCTCGCTTAATGTCTATTTCCAGAATCTCGATAATGAAAACCCCAAAACCAAGTACACACATAATGTTATGGATCCCTGTGAATTTGAAACAGCTGAGTGCTTTGGTTGTGGCAATATTGAGGATTTTACATGGAAGCAACTTATGGATTCCGATGCCTGTACCCGGTGCGGGAGATGTCAGGATAACTGCCCCGCATGGCTCACCGAAAAACCGCTCTCGCCAAAGAAAATTCAGATCGATACTAAAACAGCAATGGATGAGAAAATTCCGCTTGTACTGAAATGTGATGACACAGCTCCGGTTATGTCAAAAGCACTTATCGGTGAATACGTTCTCGAAGATGAAATCTGGTCCTGCACGAACTGTGCTGCCTGCATGGAGGTCTGCCCGGTACAGATAGAGCATGTACCGAAAATCAATGGCATGAGAAGATACAAGATCCTCATGGAAGGTGTTATGTCCACTGAGCTTCAGACAACATTTACGAACATGGAAAATAATTCCAATCCATACGGGTTCACCTTCGCAGCGCGAGGTGACTGGGTTCCCGAGGATCTTAATCTGAAAACAATCGCAGAAGATCCTGAAGTTGATTTTCTCTACTACACCGGCTGTGCCACCGCATATGATCAGCGAAGCATCAAGATAGCAATTGCACTGGTAAAGGTCATGCAGAAAGCCGGTTATAAAATTGGTATACTCGGACCGGAAGAAGCCTGCTGTGGTGATTCTGCAATGAGAGCTGGAAATGAATATCTCTTCCACATGCTCGCTACACAGAATCTCGAGACCTTCAAGAACTACGGCATCAAGAAAATAGTTACCACCTGTCCACACGGATACAATATGCTGAAAAAGGAGTACCCCCGGTTCGCTCAATTAGGTGTCGATTCGAGCGGGGAACCCCTCAGTTGCGATTACGAAGTATACCATCATACTGAGATCATCATGGATATCCTGAAAAAAGGACAGATAAAGCTCGTTGAAGCGCTCAATGAAAAAGTTACCTACCACGATTCATGCTTTCTCGGGAGATATAATAATATATATGACGAGCCGAGAAATATCATCAAATCAATTCCGGGAGCCAGCCTTGTTGAGATGAGTCGGCATCACCGTACGAGTTTCTGCTGTGGTGCAGGTGGTGCCCGAATGTGGCTCGAAGAAAATCTCGGCACACGAATTAACCAGTTTCGAACAAAGGATGCACAGTCCACCGGCGCTACAAGAATCTGTACCGCCTGTCCATTCTGCTTGACAATGTTGAGTGATGGCGTGACCGAGCTGGATATACCGAATATGGAAACGTACGATATCGTCGAGCTCGTTTACAACTCGATGGAGAAATAAACAACAATCGTGCGCATCATCCTTTAAGATTTCTCAGGGCAGATGAAAGGATGATGCTTGCAGAAATAAGGTGTACCCTTCACCGGGATCACATATCGGGAGAGGGGTTTTTTATAGTGCATAATCAAAAGCATATACAATCAACAATCACGCAAAGGAGTTAGCACTATGGCAAATAATATCTTCTGGATAGCCCCCATCGGATCTCTCATTGCTCTCCTGTTTGCCTGGATCTTCTATAAAAGTATGATGAAGGCAGATGAAGGAAATGATACAATGATTGAGATAGCAGGCCATGTCAGAGAGGGTGCGTATGCATATCTCTATCGTCAGTATAAGGTCGTTACTCTTGTATTTATAGTTCTGCTGATTATTCTTGCCATACTGGCGTACTTTGAGATTCAGAATCCATTTGTTCCAGTCGCCTTTCTCACTGGCGGTTTTTTCTCAGGGCTCTGCGGTTTTCTCGGAATGAAAACTGCAACCCACGCATCTTCAAGAACTACCCAGGGTGCATCAATATCACTGAACAGCGGTTTGAAGGTTGCTTTCCGATCGGGTGCCGTAATGGGGCTTGTCGTTGTCGGATTTGGTTTAATCGACATCTCACTCTGGTACCTCATCCTCAACCATCTGTACGATAATAATGTCTGGGGATTAAGTGCTGCGCTGGTGAAGAAGGTGGGTATCGCCGGCGGCGTTTTCGATATTAACCTTATCGCTACACCAGAGTTCAGACACGCAAAGCTCGTTGAAATAACAACGACGATGATCACCTTCGGTATGGGTGCCTCAACACAGGCACTCTTCGCCCGTGTTGGTGGCGGCATTTACACCAAAGCAGCTGATGTAGGTGCCGATCTCGTCGGAAAAGTAGAAGCAGGAATTCCTGAGGATGATCCGAGAAATCCTGCAACCATTGCAGACAACGTCGGTGATAATGTTGGAGATGTCGCCGGGATGGGTGCCGACCTCTACGAATCGTACTGCGGCTCAATACTTGCCACTGCAGCGCTTGGTGCCGCACTCCCTATAACGGCAGGATATGGCGGATTACGGGCAGTTATCGCACCAATGATTGTTGCCGGTCTCGGGATTATCTTCTCAATCCTCGGAATGTATGCCGTGAGGACAAAAGAGGATGCATCAATGAAAAACCTCTTAAAATCTCTCAACATCGGAGTATGGGGAAGCTCAATCCTCATTCTCGTCGCCCTCGGAATTATGGCACACGTAAACCTTATTACCTGGGGTATCTTTGGCGCAGTTATTGCCGGTCTGTTAGCAGGACTTATCATCGGACAGTCCACTGAATACTACACTTCAGATGAATATGCGCCAACCCAGGCAATAGCAGAGCAAGCGAATATGGGCCCGGCAACCACTATTATTGAGGGAATTGCAACAGGTATGTTTTCTGCAGGTATACCCGTTATTACAATTGTTATAGGCATCATTGTTGCATTTGGTGTCTCTGGCGGATTCACCGATATTTCACAGGGTCTCTATGGAATCGGTTTCGCCGCGGTTGGTATGCTCTCCACACTCGGCATTACGCTCGCAACAGATGCTTATGGACCGATAGCAGACAACGCAGGCGGCAATGCTGAGATGAGCGGTCTTGGACCAGAGGTTCGTCAGCGAACCGACGCATTGGATATGCTTGGAAACACAACTGCTGCTACCGGTAAAGGTTTTGCAATCGGCTCTGCAGCACTTACAGCTATGGCACTCCTTTCGGCCTATCTTGAAGAGGTCAAACTCTGGCTCGGCAAGCTCGCCGGGACCGGTTATTTCCAGGTTGGAAAGGTTAAATTTTACAACATTTTGCCCGCGGGTGTTGTTGAAGGGCCAAATGATATCATAGCACACACGGCACAGCTCGCTGATTTTGTACGGGCATATGACCTTACCCTGATGAATCCCCTCGTGCTCTGTGGTCTCTTCCTCGGTGCGGTTATGGCCTTCGTATTCAGTGCGATGACCATGAAGGCTGTCGGAAGGGCTGCCGGTGCGATGATAGAAGAGGTACGACGACAATTCAGAGAGAAACCGGGAATCCTCAAGGGAACAGAAAAGCCCGATTATGCAGAGTGTGTCTCAATCTCAACCGCTGGTGCACAGAGAGAGATGATTCTCCCCTCCCTCCTCGCAATCATTGTCCCTGTGTTGACCGGGATTATACTCGGCGTACCGGGAGTCATGGGACTCCTCGCAGGAGGTTTAACATGTGGTTTCTCACTCGCCTGTATGCTCAACAATGCAGGTGGAGCCTGGGATAATAGTAAGAAATTCATCGAGAAGGGAAACTATGGCGGCAAAGGATCCGATGCTCATAAAGCCGGTGTCGTCGGAGATACGGTTGGTGATCCATTCAAGGACACTTCCGGTCCATCTCTGAACATTTTGATAAAACTCATGACTATGGTATCTGTGGTATTTACCGGTGTTGTGGTAAAGTTCTCACCAGAAATTGGCAAGCTCCTGGGATTCATAAAATAATCACATCATCATGTATGATTCAAAAATGGGTGGAGTTCAATACTCCACCCATTTTTTATCTCATTTTGTACCTCTCAGAGTATTCTGTATATCATCTGCGATCGCAAAGTCATATGTGAATATGAAAG
>CAZZCF010000147.1:0-10461 GCA_964652955.1 uncultured Leptospirales bacterium | reverse complement strand
CCTGTCCGAATTCATCGATGAGCTCAGTTATGAGAATTAAAGCATCATAGGAGGTTTCTGTTCTTTCCAGGGCAATGCGCATGAGGTCCATTCCCAGGAGTCCACTCTTCGCATAGGGTTCTCGTGTAAAAACCGCTTCATTGCCGATAGCGACGCCGTGTGAGTTCACACCCATTTCGCATCCCCACATCCAGGATGGTTTGGATATCAGCACTTCATTTGTCAGTTCGATGTTCGGAATGGTGATATAGGTGCATTTCTGCTCGTCCCCCTCGAAATGTTTTGTGGGGAGCAGATGTTTAAGGAGTTGCGCCTCATTAGGATCTCTGTCACTGTTTTTTGCCAGTATGACCGAACCATCCTCTGTAGCGGGACCTGCAGCAACAATTGTGTCACACATCGCGTGCTCCTTCTCGGCAGTGATAATCGGAGACAAGTGAAAGGCCATTATCGATAGTAGAGCGCATTATTTCAACCATAAATAAAGTTTAAGCACCGGATGATCCTTCCATCGTGATTGTACGCTGTGTTCTCGCAACAGGGGAAAGGTATCTCTCGTTTTAAAAATAATCGCAATCGGTGAACTGCTCCCCTCCGATACTATCAGCTCATGCTGTTGAATGGTTCGATTTTTCTACTGTAAGGAGAATTTCCCGTTGTCCCATGTCGATGTCAGTGTTGCAGGAGACTGTCCGGAAGATCTTTTCAGGCATTTTCCTGCACTTCTTCGATGCAACTTCGGGTAAAGCCGCTCCTTTGTATCAGAACTTGAGACCGTGAAGTGGAAAGAGAAGTTCCTTTATGAATCGAACAACCGTTTGTGCGTGTTCAAGACACTGTTCCTTCTCAGTCCCGGTCAGCACAAAGGGTTCATCGTTTAGCGAACCTGATTCGGTCTCTGGTCCGTACATCATCCCACCCACGAGTCCAGCATAGTAGTCCTGAGGTTCAATGTCACAGATTGTTGCCCAGGCGAGCGTCCAGAGAGCAGCAGTTTTAAAGACATTGTAGCCTCCACCGCCAAGGGCGAGCAGTCGGGGGGAGAGTTCTTTTATGGTGTTGATAACCTTTTCATATCCGTTACTCGTTACATTCAAGTGGGCGAGCGGGTCCTCTCGGTGAATATCACCGCCAATTTGTGCACAGATTATATCGGGGTTGAACTTCTTGATCAGTGGGGGTACAATTGATTCAAAGGCGTAGAGATATACCTCATCGTCACTGCCCCTGAGCAGTGGAATGTTGATATTATATCCTCTCCCCTCCTTGATCCCGATACCGTCCTCAAATCCCGACCAGGGATACAGTGTTTTTCCTGATTCATGCAACGAGATATTAAGGACCTTATTACTATCGTAAAAGGCATCCTGTACGCCGTTTCCATGATGAACATCGGTATCAATGTAGGCTACTCGCATACCCTTTCTGACGAGTTCAGCAATTGCAATGGCGATGTCATTGATATAGCAGAACCCCTCAGCGTGATTTCGACCGGCGTGATGAAACCCGCCGAGAGGGTTGAAGACAAATCTCGCTTCATCGCGATAGAGCATCAACGCACCCTGATGCGTTCCGCCAGCGGCGGTGAGTGAGAATTCGTACATGCCATGCATAACCGGGTTGTCCTCAGTGCCGAGGCCGACGCTGTACATCTCAAGGGTAAATTCTCCTTTTTCGCTCTTTTTAAAGAGTTCAATATATTCTCTGTCATGGAAGAGGTACAGGAGATCCTCGTCGATTTGTATCGGCTCGATTATTTGCTGGTTCTGCTCAAAAATGAGGGAATAGCGGTTGAGGAGTTCGAGAAACTGCTTCGCTCTCAGTGGCTTGAAAGGATGATTCTCACCATACTCAAAACTGGCGAGACGATCGGAGTATATCAGTATATTTTGACCTTCCTGTTTCATGAATGAGCCTGTACGGTATCACCTTTAATTGTCATCACCACTTCCCGATAAAAGGCTGCATGCGTTTCGTTCTCATTCCGTTCCGGTTAGAGCGTTTGATAAATGTCGATAAAAGTATCGACCAGCTCACCGAAGTGTTGTATTGCATTCTCGATTGGTTCTGGACGCTCCATGTCTACCCCGGCTTCGCGAAGCTCATCGAGCGGATATTTGCTCCCGCCCATCTTGAGGAAGGAGAGATATGCTCTTCGTGCTGCATCACCCTCATTGAGCACCTTCGTGGCGAGCGCGATGGATGCAGATATGCCTGTTGCATACTTATACACATAGAAGGCAGAATAAAAATGTGGAATTCGTAATGATTCGAGCGTCAGCACGTCATCAATGACCATCATATCCCCGAAGTAGGTCGCGAGAAGATCACGATAAACATCGGTAATGGTGTCAAGGGTCAAGGGGTTATTCTCTTCAACGAGCTGATGGGTTATCTTTTCAAATTCTGCAAACATGGTCTGCCTGAAGAGCGTTCCTCGAATGTTGTCAATCTCCCTGTTGAGTATATAGGCCTGCATTGTGCTGTCATCCCGGTAATGATCGAGAAGCGAGGTGCTCAACAGGACCTCGTTGAATGTCGAGGCGACTTCTGCTACGAAGATGGTGTACTCATAGTTTACATAGGGCTGATTCTGAACCGAGAAATAGCTGTGCATGGAGTGTCCGGCTTCGTGTATCAGGGTGTACAGGCTGTTGATATTGTCTTCTTTATAATTCATCAGGATATAGGGTGGTGAATCGTAACATCCGGATGAATAGGCACCACTTCGCTTACCCCTGTTCTCGTATTTGTCAACCCATCTATCAAGCAACCCCTCCCGAAGGGTGTCGGTATACTCATTGCCGAGCGGTTGCAACGCCTGCACACACATCTCCGCTGCCTCTTCGTAGGACATGAGAAATGAAATGTCGCTGACCAGCGGAACATAGGTGTCATAGGAATGAAGCTCGTCAAGTTTCAGCGCTTCCCGACGGAATGATAAATACGTAAAGAGCGGAGCGAGATTCCTCTTCACGGTATCGATAAGCGTATCGTATACCATTTCTGGCATGTTGTCTGTGAAGAGAGCAGCCGCTCGGGAATTGGGAAACTTTCTGACACGTGAATAGAAGTAATCTTTTTTGTTTGAATAGCTCAGCGCAGTTGCGATACTGTGCTTGTGGTCTTCATATGCCTTGTAATATTGAAAAAAAGCTTTCTCTCTCAGTTCCCGGTTGGGATCCATCAGAAAGGTAATAAAATTACCGTGACTCAATTCTCTCTCATTCCCCGCGTTGTCGATAATGGTCCCGAATTTCATATCGGCGTTGTCGAGCTGGCTGAAAATTTGTGATGACGCATGGGCGACCTCGCCTGACATGGCGAGTATTTCCTCGATCTCCTCGCTGAGCGTATGTGGCTTATAGCGGAGCGTTTTCTCGAGATGAAACCGGTAGTCGACTATACGCTCATCCTGGAGGTAGTTTTCTATGGTGCTTTCGGGAAGTGATTGGATCTCCGGCGTGATAAAGCTGGAGATTTCAGATGCACGGCTGGCCAGATTGATGGCCCGTTGGTAAAGCCCAAGGTACTGTTGATTTGTCTTGTCTTCATCGCTCTTGAGATGTGCATAGGTGTATAGGCGTTCAATCTCGCGTGACATTTTCATATCGAAGTGGAGTGCAGCAATAAAGGTATCACATGATTTTCCCAGGGTGCCCCGGTAGTGGCTGTACTGTTCAATCTCTTTTTCGATATGATGAAAATGGTCCTCCCATTCTGCATCGTTTCTGTAGAGGGGGGAGAGATCCCATTTATTCTCATCGGGGATCTCATCTCGCTTTGGGATTCCCTGTTTCGTGCTCATAGAATGCTCCTGTTCTCGTGACGGGACGCTCGTTTTTTTGGAAAGGATAAGCCAGCAGGTCGGATGTATACATCATTTCTGCTGGCTGACTGTTTATACCGTAAATGTATTTCCAAAGGTGTTCAGATGGACAAACTCCTTGAGCTCTTTTCGCGGAGGTCCTTCTTTCGCCGTTACGGCTGGCTGTCCGACCGGTAAAACAACCACAACCTCGTATTGCTCAGGAACGGAGAGGACGGTTCTGCATGCGTCTTGATCCATCAGTCCAACGACGACCGTGCCGAGTCCCAGTTCGTGAGCTCTCAGAGAGATATTCTGTACTGCCATGCCGACATCGAACATAAACCAGTTGGTAAATTTTGTTGCGTCGCGTTCCCCCACGGTTCCCGAGATTCCTGTTTTTGCACAAACAACAATTAACACCGATGCCGCGAGGGTACATTTGTAAGCAGGATTCTTTTCTGCATAGGTTTCGGCTACTTTTTCAATTAATGCTTTTTCCCGCACAACTATGAATTCCCATGCCTGTGTGTTTGCCCAGGACGGTGCCCAGCGTGCCGCTTCAAGCAGTTCTGTGATTTCGTCATCGGTCACAGCGTAATCGGTAAATTTTCTGACACTTCGCCTTCTGCGGATTGCTTCAGTGAGTTCCATACACTACCCCTTTTCATCTTGTGTAACATTGGTACTGCGATACTGTTTTGTCTTGAAATAAATTCCCCAATCTGACAGAATTACAAGTTACAATCGGGCTCCGTTCCTGTAAATCATTTTATGGACATGGTTTATGGTAATAACACTTTAATATGGAAGGAGCCGGACCTATACTATGAGCTGGATGGGTGAATGCTATGAATGATTTTTTGGTGCTCCTGAAGGATTTCAGGAATCTGATTGTTTCCTGGCGAATAGGAGCCGACGAATGGAAGGTGATTCGTGGCGACGCAGCAACCGCAGAGGATGAGAGCAGCATCCCCCTCTTTGTCGAGGTCTACAGCGTCAGCGAGAGTATTTCGGAGAGGATTGATGAAATTCCGGTCCATAAGAGAGAGAACAGCTGGCACATTTTTATGCATGATGGATATTTCGGGAAGAGGATTTTTCTCAGATTAGCTGCTGAGACGACGAAGGGGAGGATCGGTATAGCACAATCAGATACTATTGAAATACCGATAAAAAATCCGCTGGAATCCGAATTGGATGAGATGCAGAAGCGGATCATCGAGGTTTCGGGAATAGAGATTGACGATGAAGGATCGGAACCTCTCTCATCGCGGTGAATGATGAATACAATGAGCGGGAGCGCCGCAGACATCATTCTCGTCTTACACGCGCACCTTCCCTATGTGCGGATGCCACAGTTGAGATTTCCCCTGCAGGAGCTTTGGCTCTTCCAGTCGCTGGTTGAAAGTTATATTCCGCTTCTCATCATGCTCGAGGATCTGGTTGATTGTGATTTCACGATTACCTTTTCGTTAAGCCCAACACTTCTCTCCATGATTGCCGATGAGTACTTTCAGGAAAAGTGCCGCGATTATATGAGAACAGTTGCAGACCGCCTCAAAGCTATCTCAGCGAAGAAAAGTGCGCCATTCGCGGCCGCAGCTTCCTTCATGCAGTCGCAGGTGGAACGAGTGATGCAGTATTATGATACGGTGAATGGCGATCTGATCGGGAGATTCAGAAAGCTTTCAGAGCGCGGTGTGGTAAATCTGATCACCACCTGCGCTACGCATGCACTCCTCCCGGCGTTTCGATTCAACAGCGATCTGATCCGTTTGCAGGTTGCGGTCGGTCTTCAGGAATTCGAGCGTCACTTTGGATTCACCCCCCGGGGGTTCTGGCTTCCGGAGATGGGGTACTACAGTGGGCTCGATCGGATACTGAGTGATCTCGGTATCGAATATACCTTCATCGATACCGCAGGGGTGTACCGTTCTAATGAGATACCGCGAAGGGGGGCCTTTTCGCACCTGGTATCGAGCACAGGACTTTTTTTCTTTGCACGGGATCGCATTCTCTCACGTATTCTCTGGTCGAGTAAAATCGGTTATCCGGGTGATTATCGATATCGTGAGTTTCACCATACCGCTATGCCGGTCAGTGATGATGATACGAGCAAGGGACGGGTTGAGATTCCCGTCGGTTTAAAACTGTATCGCATTACCGGAGAGGATAGAGCAAAGGAATGGTATTGTCCGGACGGAGCAGTGAATGCCGTCGTTGAGCATAGCAGAGATTTTATTGAGCAACTCTTTCGGCGAGGACAACTGGTTCAGGATATAATTCAGCAGGTGCCGCTCTTTACGCTTCCCTTCGATGCAGAGCTCTTTGGCCACTGGTGGTTCGAGGGGCCGGCATTCCTGTCAGAGGTTATCCGAAAGATATCGTGCTCAGATTCGCTGCAGCTGGTATCACCGGAGGATATCTTGAAGCGCGGCAGCGCTGAACGGCTGCAGCCGTCTGAATCATCGTGGGGGAGTGGCGATCTCTTTTCGACCTGGCTCAAAAGCGAATGTCTCTGGCTCTATCCCCGAATTATGGAGCTCTTTGCAGAGGTTCGTTCACTTCCATGCAAAAAAGCTCATGAGGAGGCGATTGTACAGGCGGTGAAAGAGGTGCTGCTTGCGCAATCTTCAGATTGGACCTTCCTGGTGAGCATGCGGAACTCGGAGGACTATGCACGTGATCGTCTCGACGAACATCTCAGTGCTGCCGAGAGGATCATTCAATCGCTGAAATCGGGTAAGCTCGAACAGGGTTTTCTTGCTGAACGGATGAATCGGTATCCTCTTTTCAACGGCTTGCGGGAGGTGCTCGGAAGATTATCGGTTCTCGAATGAAAATGGTTATTTTGACGACATGGTATCTTTCATCCACATCTTTGCCGTTTGTCGGTAATACTCGGGGGGCGGTGATGAGGCGACCAGCTTCTTGATTATGAGCTTCCGTGCCCACCGTCGTTCGGTAAGCTCGCAGATGTCCTTGATGCTCCTTCCGGAGAGTTTTTTGCATATCTCGGCGAGTTCAGTGGTCTCCTCTGCGCTCAGGTGGCTGGCGTAATTGGCAAAGATTGCACTGCGCTCGCTCTGGTTCGGAAGCGGGAAATAGATTGTCTGGTCGAATCTGCTGATGAGCGCGTGATCGAGATCATCCTTTCTGTTTGTGGCGCCGATAGTAATGGTTTTGGTTACCGCGTCGATGCCATCGAGCTTCCTGAGAAGAACTGAGAGCACCCGCCTTGTTGCTTCAAACATCGTCTGGTTTCTTGAGCTTGCGAGAGCATCTATCTCATCGATGAAGAGTATAGAGCCGTCAAGATCCTCAGAGGCGTCGAATATCTGTGCCAGATTCTGTGATGACTGTCCGTACCACTTCGACATGATCGATTCAATAGGAACATAGATGAGCGGTACCGCGACCTCTCCCGCTATGATTCGGGCAACGGTTGTCTTTCCAACTCCTGGGCACCCCTCAAAGAGAATAGCGCGCGGCCGGTTCGACTCGAAGGTCTTTCGAGTGAGCCTGGCAATTGAGTCGTAGATGTCAGGATTTTCGAGCGGGAGTATGATGGATTCCCGTATCTTCCTCTTGACCTCTTCGTACCCCGCGATGTATGACCAGTCGATATTTCCGTTCTCGGTGTATACCGAGGCACCTAATTTCTTGAGTCGTGTCAGGGGATCCTCTCGAAGCGTCACATAGGCGGTTTTGAAGATCTCAACAACGAGATTTATCTCCTCCTGGTTGAAATTACCCTTTTTTGATATCGCTGCATTGAAGTTCGAGGTTAAGCCGGAGAACTCGATCTTGATATTTTCCAGGATATTTTCTGTTTTAAAGAGATTCCTGTTCAGCGCCTGGAAGGCGTAGTAGCCTTCGCTGAAGGAGTGTATCCGGATATTTTCAAGATGATCCTTGATACGTATGATGAATTGTGTGATGAGGTATTCGTTAAGAAAAGGGAGAGGGAATTGTACATGGGTCTTCCCTTTCTCAAAAGTTATTCGGGGCAGGGAGATGTCATATCCTGCACTTGCTGATTCAACAAAGGAGATGAGCTCCTTTTCGATCTGCTCCTTCAATTTATCATGGGGAATGAGTTCTTCGATTGCTTCCACCGATAACCTGAACAAACGAGGTGTATTATGTCACTTTACGGAGAGTGTAAGAGCGGTTTCCGAAAAGTCAAGTCCCTTTTGCAAGAAATAATGTTTCATCGCACCGAGACTTCCTCAAACGGTTGCGGAGTCTATTCAATCCTGAAGAAAGATTCATCAAACTCCGGTTTATCAAGATATTTTCTCATGAAATAGCCGGGCGCACTTTCGAGATTCTCAAAGAATGATTTATCAACCTCTATTCCAGCCTGATGCAGTGCGGCAACCGCTCTCAGAGGATTGGGAGGACATCCCGGCACCGGAATCTTTTCTTTGATGCGGTTGTTATTCCGGTGAAGGTTGCACATGCACTGTCCCAGGAGAATGGTTTTATTCTTATAGCGAGGCTGCATCTTCTTCCCGGTAAGTATCTCGACATCGTCCCATGGTTTACCTTTCCAGGCAAGGGAGATGGCAACGAGTATCGCTCCATTTGTTATTGAGCAGTAGGTGCACATGGTATCATCGTACTTATAGTATGAGAGCCCCTGAATTCCCATCTGTTCCATTTTTTGGGGGAGCGATTCATCACTATTGTAGGGGAATGAGTATTCATGATAGGACGCTACCTCTTCAATGCTTTCGCCGACAACTTCAATATCAGAGAGGTCAACAGGGCGCTCTTGATCCTCTGCAGCATATACAAGGTATGGTACGGTGGTGGGAGGGTGGCCAAGAATTTGTGCACCCACCATATCTGCCGAAAGGGGATCCGGGGATGCCACAATGATATTGCTCCTCCTCGCTTTTCCATCCATAGTTGGTCCCCGTTCCAAAGTATAAATTCCATCAATTATAGTTGCCGAGGGTGGAAGAACACGGTGCAGGCGTGAGATCATGAAATGGAGATCTCGATCTGATGCGGGACTGTGGCATTTCTTTCTCGAAGCCAAATCGAGGGTTCCCTTGAAATTCTTCATCCCGAGGCTGACAACCGTTTGTGCGTGCGTTTTCAGGACCGGGATATTTACAATAAAATCGCTGTGTAAAAGATCAGAACTCATTTTGAGCTCAACGTCAATGCCCGGATCAACTTTTTCGAAGGATCGCTCAAGGAGATTATAACAGGTTATTCCAAATCTCTTTGCGAGCGTGGAATATCCGAGCGTTTCAAAAGCATGTTGAGGCGTTTCCCTGTCGCCGGATTGCAGGGTCGTTATGCCTTCGCCGATGATGATGTTGTCAATTCCCCGGTCTTTGAGGAAGATAACAACTTCTTCGATCACCCGCGAGGTTGTTATCATCCCCCATTTGGGGATGGGAGCTTTCCGGGTCCAAAGGACGATGTTTGGCTTTATCATCACTGTTGCGTTCCCGGGTATTTTCTCCAGCGCACCTGAGATCTCCAGTGCCTCACGAATCGATTCTCTTCCCTGATACTTTGTTATGGCGACACGTTTTTTCATGATATGTCCTTGTTGAGAGTCGAACATATTCTATCAGTGCTGTATAAAAAAGCAAATAAAAAGAAGGGTGATGTTTTTGAATTTCTCTTACTTCACTCAATGTTTCTGACGATACAATAAGTGGGATTTCATACTCAACCCATGACTTTTTTTGAAGGGATTACATGCGAGGGGAGAGAAACAAAGTGTCGGGCCCTTCACGGGCAGATTATGCACATGAGAGGAAGGGCATGAATATGAAAGGGTACCTCTGTATAATAATAATGCTCACCTTTATACCGGTGAGTGTATCATACGGATTTATTGAAAATAGATATGTCTGGTGGAAATCAAGGATTAAGATACTTCATCAGGAGAAGGAGCTGATCTCCAGTCGGGGAGATGAGAGGGTTGCGGAACATATTGATAAGGGGATACGGAGTGCAGAAAAAATACTTGCAGTGCTCGATGCACGGCGTGAAGGGAATTCCCTCCTCACCCAATCATCGCAGGTTTGGTGCAGAACCGATGTACGGAAGTATATATCTGAAATTACTCCGCCGTTGTTTTCACTCTTTTATGTCGATTACCTGGTCAGTACTGTGACAAGTCGGGAGAATATATCTTTCGCCAAGGATACGGTGAGAAAGTATGTCAATGCACTTATTGAACGGGAATACGGAAGCCGGAATGAGCAAGTGCTGAAACGGTTACTCGGTGATATGAACGCATATGAGTGGAAATATCTCTCACTGGAACTGCTCGCTGCCAGAATGATGTCGAATAGATCTGCTCTCTCTGAATATGCTCGTCGCGAGATTGAACAGCGGGTTGTCGGACAGATGGCGCTTAGAAATTTTACCTGTACCGAGGAGGAGCTCAAAGAGATTGTTGAAAAAGAGTCGCTCGATTATCTCGAAAGCTTCAAATTCAGTCCCCGTTTCGGTTATACCGAGAGAGCACTCGGTGAATCGTGCTGCTGGAGAGAGCTGTACGGCCGGATCAAAAAGCGAATCGAGAACTACGGGAAGATAAGAGCGCTCTTATTGGGGAGTAACATTGCTTTTGATCTGCAGCGTATCGGTTGTTATTATAAGACCCCTGCAGC
>CAZZCF010000146.1:0-10576 GCA_964652955.1 uncultured Leptospirales bacterium | reverse complement strand
AAATATCATTATTACCTATGCGGTTCACCATCTCCTAAGTTCGGAGAATCATTCTATTTTTTATGAGGAGACACTCAATGGAAAAGAATCTTTCTTACCATACCCTTACTTTATCTCTGTTACTGTTCATCACCGTTATGAGCTCTCCTTTAAAGCTCAACGCTCAGGAAAGTGAAGAAGATAAAAACAACACCCTGCTGATTGACGAACTGGTCGTAACGGCAACCAGTCACGAAACAAAAGTATTCAACACATCATTGCCGGTTACTGTCATTACCAGAGAACGAATAGAAGAGGTAATGCCACGCGATATAGGTGAACTCATCCGATTTGAGACCGGCCTTAACGTATCATACACCAGTATGGGAATAGTTTTCCCGATGATCCGAGGTCTTTACGGTGCCAGAGTTCTCGTCCTGATCGATGGCATACGGCTTTCAGAGGAACAGCCTGGTGGCACTCATGCGCTCTCAATCAATCCCTCGCAGATAGAGCGCATCGAGGTTGTCCGGGGAGCCAACTCGGTTCTCTACGGATCAGACGCTATCGGCGGCGTGATAAACATCATCACCAGAAAATATCAAGGGCTTCGTGACAAAAAAGCTCGGGTAAACGGCACGATGGAAGGAGGGATGGACAGCGCAACGAACGGCTGGAAGACCGTCGCTTATCTTGATGGCGGCATCGGAGGATTTAATCTCTTCGCCGGCGGTACCTATAAGGATACCGACAACGTTGAAACGCCTGATGGCGAGCTCCGTCACAGCTATCACGATCTGTATACCTACAGCGGTGGAGCCAACTACATCGGCGAGAAGTGCTCTTTCGGTATCTGGGGATATATCAGCAAGGCTGATATCGGGAATCCGGTGAATCAGAGCTTCGTTGAGAGCGGCTTCGAGGGAGAAAAACACCATTTCGTCATGCTCAATGCTGAAATAAACGATATTACCGAAACATTCAAACAGTTGAAGGTAGATGCGGCGTTTCAGAGACATAACCGACATTTCCATGCCGTCTCCGGACCCGTAGTGGATATCTATCTCGACAAGGATACGGCGAACCTGAATCCCCAGCTCACCTTTTCCTTCGGCTCCTTCATGCGACTCACCACGGGAATCCAGTGCTTTTACGAGAAGGTCGTATCGAACCGGGAGCATTCACTGGTCGATCTACCCGGTGTCATCCCAGATGCCAACCGGCTGGGAACCGGCATCTTTGTCCAGGATGAGATCTTCATCATCGAACGGGTACTTCTCACCATCGGTGTACGATATGATTGGATCCAATCGGAAACCGATCCCGGCTGGGATGAGATTGACTGCGGACATCCCATCGGCAGGGAAAATGAGACCGATACAAACGTGAGTGGTTCCATTAATCTGTTGATAAAGCTCATTAAGAATTACCTGCACCTAACCGCAAATGCGGGGAGAGCCTTTCGTGCTCCCACACTTCTCGAGCGGTTTTTCCACGGTCCCCACACCACCTTTGTCGAATGGGGGAATCCCGATCTTACATCTGAGACGAGCTACAATTTCGACACCGGACTGAAGTTGAACACGAAACGATTCTGGTTTGTGGTAAGCGGCTTTTACAATCGGATAAATAACTATATTGTGAAGTACGATACCGGCCTCGACTCAGGTTCCCAGGACATCTACTCATGGGATAATCTCAAGGATGTGGAGATTTACGGAGGTGAGGCGGAAGCGGAGCTACAACTCTTCTCCGGCTTCTCGGTATTCGGTAATGTAACCTATGTTCGGGGTAATGATCGGGATACTGACACCGACCTTCCGGCAATGCCACCACTGCAGGGAACCTACGGATTGCGGTTTTTCCAGAATTATAAAACCACAAAAACATGGTTCGAGTTCTCAGCTCATTCAGTTGCCGATCAGAATAAAGTCGCGAACAATGAAGCGAAAACAGCTGGATACACGACATTCGACCTTTTATGCGGATTTAAATTTACACCATCCGTGAACATTACACTCTACGTAAAGAATTTAACCGATAAGAGCTATCACAACCACCTCTCCGAAGTGAAGCCCGAAAATATCGGTCAGAATGAACAACCAGGAAGGAGTTTCGGTGGGGGCTTGAAAATCACTTTTTGAGCAGCTTTTTCATCCATCCCTGTCCCAATCCGTTATACGGATTAGGACAGGTCGGTGACCGGCATACTCGTTTCTGATCATTACGTGCAGTTGTTTCCCCTGATACATGAAGGAGGATCACTCCTAGGCTCTGCTATGAACTCTGCTTATCAGGAATCCGATAAAGTATATCAGCGTTCCCGCCGTCACCGAGGTGGCTCCAACGGGAGTATCCAGATAATACGAGAGAAAGAGCCCCCCGACCATGATAACCAGGGTGTAGACAATCCCCCAGAAAATGACCTTGCGGAAATCCCTTGAGATGAGAACCCCGAAGCTCGCGGGAAGGACAACCAGCGCCGAGACCAATATGATACCCACCATCTTGATGCTGATAACAATAATGCTTGCGAGAAATACCAGGAGAAGGGTGCCGAGAAATTCGGTCCTCACACCGCTCACCATTGCTCCCTCCTCATCAAAGCTCATAAAGAGAATGCGATGAAGAAAGATGATTATGAACAGGGAAAATAATATCAGTGCAATTCCAGCCATGACGGTATCGATAACCGTGACGCCGAGGATGTTCCCGAAGAGATATCCCATGAGATCGAAGGTATAGTCCTTTTTCAATGAGATGAGGAGGGCTCCCAGGGCCATTGAAAATGCGAAGAATATCCCGATGCCGGTATCAAACGATATCCTCCCCCGCTGCACGAGCCGATCGATGAGAAGAGCGGTGAGTATACAGAAGACGAGCGCGCTGACAAAGGGATTGATGTTCAGGAAAATACCCAGCGCAACACCACCGAAAGCGGTATGGGCAATGCCGGCGCCGAGAAAGGACATCTTTCTCATAACGATAAAAAACGAGAGGACGCCGAAAAGAAAGCTCAGGAGAATACTCATAATCAGCGCATTTTGGAAAAAACTCAGGCCGAAGAGTTCCATCTATTCATCCCTGCAGGTTTCACAGTTTTTATCATGCTTGAGAAAGTAGACATCCTTGCCGAATACCCTGGCAAGCGCTTCAGTGGGAATGCACTCGCTCGGCTTTCCGTGAAAGTGAATCTTCTTCTTCAGGCAGGCAACGGTATCAACGACGGTTGAGACACCCCCGATATCATGGGAAACCATGATTATAGTCAGATGCTCCTCATCACGCAAGCGGACAAGCATATGATAAAAGGTATCCTGCGCAACTGAATCGAGTCCGGTGGAAGGCTCGTCGAGTATCAGTATCTCCGGTTTCAGGGCGAGCGCGCGCGCAATAAGCACCCGCTGTTTCTGCCCCCCGGAGAGGCTCCCGAAGTGTTGCTCGCTGAAATCGCCCATCTCCACCTTATCAAGCTGCGCATCAATGAGCTTTCGATCCGACCCGCTGAGCGTTTCAAAGAATCCCTTCTGCGAATAGCGGGTCATGGCCACCACATCAAAAACGCTGACCGGGAAGTTCGCATCGTACTGCGAGCTCTGTGCCAGATAACCGATCCTGCCGGTGTTCTTAACCTTTTCCGGGGATGTCCCCAGAACCTCAACACGCCCCCGAAAGGGTTTCGTGAATCCGATAATGGTTTTCAGGAGTGTCGTCTTGCCGCTCCCGTTCGGTCCTACAATCGATACAATCTCCTCACGCCTGACGTGAAGTATAATATCTTCAAGGATAACAGAACTGTTGTAGCGAACCCAGACGTGATCGAGCAAAACGGCTATATCGCTGTTCATTAAACTGCTTCCTCCTCCCATACTACTCCTTCAGAGATGCAGAGAGCACCCTCGCGTTGTGGAGCATGAGCGACGCATAGGTCGATCGATCCGAACGTTTCGGATCGCCAATGCTATCAAGTCTCACCAGCTTCCCGCCTATCTCCCGCACAAGGCCCTCGGCAGCGCTGCTCTGCAACTTCAGCCCGATGACCACAACGGTGATACCTTCCCGCCGCGCAACTTCTACAATTCTATGGAACTGCTTTACCGATGGCTCATCACCGTGCCCCGATTGAATCGTCCCGGCTATGGCAAGCCCGTAATCACGGGCCAGATAATCCCAGGCGGGATGCCATTGAATAAACTTTTTTACTCTTATTTCACTGAAGAGATCGGCGATTTGAGCATCCGTCCTGTTTAGGACCGCGAGATAGTTCCGAAGATTTTTCATGTAGTAATCAGCATTCCGCTGATCGATATCGGACAGGAACTTCGCAATCTTCTTTGCAATTCTCTTCGCCCCCTTCACGCTGAGCCAGAGATGTGGATTGGCCTTGTTTTCATCCCCCAGGTATCGAATGGTCGCGTTTCCGGGTATGAATTTTTCCACCCACCCGTCAAAATCGCTCAACACGCCTATATAGAGGGTAACCTCCTGCAGCTTCTTTACAATGGACGGACTCGGCTCATAACTGTGTGGATTCGCCCCGACGGGAATCAGAAAAAAGAGCTCAGCTCGCCCGCCGGCAATATTGTATGCAATATCATACACGGGGAATATTGAAACTCCCACTACGATACTCTCGGATGTGGAATCTGATTTTTTTCCGCATGATATCAGCAGAAAAAAAGTGATAAGATAGATCGCGCACTTTCTCAAAATCATCGGTTTTCGCTTCCTAGATTAATGATTGTGATTTCTTCTCTAAATACCGCCTGCAGTCAGCGCATAAGCCCTCAAAATAGAGCACATGGCCGGTAACCTGAAAATCGAATTTTTCCTGTATTCGACGCTGCAGCGGTATGACAACGCACTCATCAAATTCCTGAATATTATGGCACTCCCTGCAAAAGAGAAAATGTCCGTGTCCCGGATGCTCGCCCGTATAATAAAAACGCACACCTGAAAACGAAACTGAGGATACATGATCATTCGCATCAAGGAATTCCAGCGCTCGATACACCGTCGAGAGATTGGGCTGCGAGGACATCCTTCCCCTGATGTTTCTTGCATTCAACGGTGTTTCAGCATTCTCGATTACCGACACGATCTCTTTTCTCAGTTCAGTCAGTTTAGTCCGCATTGGAATATCCTCAAGAATTATTTGCGCAAATTATTCGCTTTAAAGCCCCACAAAAAGCTGAATCATAATAACTCCTATTAAAAATTCAGCTTCATCTCATTTCCGGCGACGAGAAACAATCCCGTGTAATCGGGAACTATTCAGGTATCAATATTGCAGATTTTCATCTCCCGTCAAGGTAAATATTGAAATATTCCTATTCTTTACACCAGTACAAAACACGTACAATGCAGAGATAACCGTTTCATGGGCTATCGTGCCCTGTGCTCAATTTCCCCGTGAAGTTACGGCGCCTCATTGCAGCGCGCGCATCAATGCCGCCTTCGCGTGTATGTCGGTTGTATCGAAAAGGGGGAGATCAATATCGCCTTCACCTATCAGGAGAGGAATCTCCGTACATCCGAGTATAATGCCCTCAGCCCCTTTCCGGGCGAGCCTTTCGATTATCTCCTTATACCGCTCTCTGCTCTCATCACGTATGATATTTTTCACCAGCTCATCATAAATGATCCGGTGCACCTCATTGATATCATCCCCGTCAGGGACAATAACCTTCAGGCCTCGCTGTGCGAGCCCCTCTTTATAGAATTCCTCCTGCATGGTAAACCGCGTTCCGAGCAGCCCTGCAGTTTTAACGCCCGCTTTTTGAACAGCTTCTGCGGTCACCTCAATAATCGAGAGAATCGGGAGGCTGCTCCACCTGAGAACAGAATCGAGCGCCCGATGCGGTGTATTCGCGGCAATGAGGCCGAAATCCGCACCCGCTGTCCGCATCTTCTCGAAGATATCGGCCATGTGCTTTCCGGCATCTTCCCATTTCCCATCAATGAACCACTTCGTATACCGGGCAAAGTCCACACTGTAGATGAGAATCTCAGGATAGTGCTCATCACCCCGCAATTTATAATACTCCCTGATGATACTATCATAATAAACAGTCGTTGATTCAGGAGATAGACCGCCAAGAATACCGATCCTCTTTTTACTCGTTCCTTCATCACTCATTATCAATCCTACCTTTCAAGAGATTAAGTTATGAAAAGCGAAAACGCAGCAGGGAGACCCGTCAGCTATCCGGTTCCCCGATCCCCTCCGATGAAACAACACCTCTTCGGGCAAAAAGGTATCGAAGATTGCACTACTTATCTCACCCATAACAGCGATAGCCTCGGGGACTCCCCATTCTGTAAAGGCTTCCGTGAAATTGTCAAAAAAGTTCATCAATCATTTAAGGACAGATCGAGATACCCTTCTATCGTTTTGAAAATATCCTCGAGAAATACAATCTGTTCACCGGACATGTCATCAAGCTTACGATACAGGAGAAGATCAATGCGTGCATGATGTTTCTCGTGACCCTGAAAAGCGTTCTGTCCGGCAGGTGTCAGCCGGACCAGTATCTCCTTATCATTATCAACATTCTTGTGCTTCTCAATCAACCCCTTCTTCACCAGCTTCTGCACTATCTGAGAAGCTGCTCCCTTTGTTATCCCGAGCAAACGAGCCAATTCGGTTACATTCACACCAGCATTTTTACCAATTACTTCTATCGTATGTATCTCAGAGGGATAAACCGTTATGCCGGTCCCGAAATCACGCGGCTTTTTCTCAAACTGTGAGAATTTATTCACTATCCGAAAAAATAGCCCGACGAGATTGTTATAATTTCTCTTCTCACTCATGCGTGTATGGTTTAGTTGCTAAACAATATTGTCAAGAGAATAATTTATTCTTTCGCCATCGCGTATAATTCCTCCGTAACGTCCAACTGCTTTTGCAACTGTGCCTTCTGCGGAATCGGGCAGACGTATATGAATGTTCGGATGAACGGATCAATTGCGGTGAGAATCGGAAATACCCCTCAAGCGATTTCATACTGACCGGAAAAAGCCTTTTACAATACTGTGCTATTGATCTCGCCGTAGAGCTCTTTAATTTTGGACCACACCTTCCGTGGATTCTCAGATTGCACAATGCTTCCCTCGCAGGACCGATAGGCCCAGCAAAAAATCGAGTCGACATTGCTTTCGCCTATGATCCTCCCGGCATCTTGCACCTCATTCTCATGTCCGGCGGGAATGAGAAAACCCTGAATCCAGAGCTGCGAACGCTTGCCATGCTTCTGTGCCATCGCAACGGTATCCCTGGAGACGCTTCTTACAAAATTCATATCCTTTCCGATAAGGGACCAGTAGGGATCGGTGGCAAAGACATCCAGTTCCTCCAGCGCACAAACCCGCTCCCAGCTCGCTCCCTGCTCTGCAGCGCTTAAAAAAGGCATGAGGCATACCGTTACCGATTTCGCACTATCCGTCTGCTTAACGGCAACCGAGGCCTGTTGCAGGAAGTCGATAATCGATCGCTCCTTGAAATCCAGAAAGTCTTTGTCAGGGCTCTCCGGAACATCGCGGCCATACTGCTCTCTGAAGCGCTCCCGACAACTCGGGCAGAGGCAGCCGAATATCTCCTCCTGTCCGGTAACAATATAATGCGGCTCATCCCAGAAAAAACCGTTGAAGACCTCTTCACGCGCCAGACGAGCGACAGCATCAAAGAAGTAGCTCCTGAATGCCTCGGTATTAAAACAGGCCGCTGCCACCGGGAACTCCTTCGATAAGATCTGCCGATTGTGTGGATTATCCTGAAGAAAGACCGATGGCGCTTCACCGCCAAACACCTTGCCGAATGCCCACGGATTCACGTAAACGGCAAATCCCATCTCCCTGGCAATTCCGGCAATTTTAATAATATTGGGATACCAGATATGATAATCGTATTCGGAAACAGCCAGGAGCACCGCAGTGCAATGGTATTCACGCATCTCCTCGAAGTCATCCCGGGCCCGGTCAGGATAGTGGAATCCGTAGTATGCAACTCCCAGCTCCTTACCCACGTCATACCTCCACACGAGTCGATAACTGCCGACCGTTCATGGTGAACAGGCGAATTGCATCTCCGGGGGAATCCGCTTAATCAGGATTCCCCCCTCTCCGCATCATGGACAGCTTCAATCATGGCTGACTCCTTCATGAAGAGCGCGAGCACAACATTGATCGCCGCAAGAACTATCATGACGAGAAGAAATGGGGTCATGGAACCGGTCTCGGTCCTGAACATGTCCATGCCGAAGATGAAGATGATTCCGGAGATCTGCCCGGCCAGGAGGAGCAGCCCCTGAGAGGTCGCTTCCGGTGCGGGGTAGCTTATCTCCGCACTGTACTGATAACCGACAGGACCGGCGCTCATAAAGAAGAAACCGAGAATAAATCCCGATGCCAGCAGTAATCCGAAGTTGGTGAGGAGTGTTATGCCGATAAGTCCCGGAACGGTTCCAGCCATGCAGATGACAATAAACAGCTTTCTCCTGCGGAATTTATCAGAGAGCGGCGGTATGACAAAACATCCCACAATACCACCGGCCATCAGCAGCGCTCCGAGTGTTCCGGCCTGAACGATGCTGAATCCCCGGGGCGCTATCATCTGCTCAATCCAGGTGCTGATAGCATTAAAAATTCCAAGCCCGATAAAAAAGAGGGTGATCAGCAGTAACATATCACGGAGCTTGAAGATATGCTTGAGCCCATCGAAGACCAGAACCCGTTCGGTGTCAACCGCTGCAGGCGGCGTTGGCGGTGCCTCTCGTATAAAAATAAGAAAGAGGATAACACAGATAACCGTTATGATGCCGTAGATATTCAGCATACCCGGTATGCCGTACTCGATGGTAAGATACGGGGTCACCGCCATCCCAACGATTATGCCCAGAAATTGAGCCAGGACCGCGAGTCCCGCTGCGGTTGCCCGCTCTTTGAGGGGAAACCACTTCGCAGTCAGAGCGGTGACTGAATTGAGTATAAAGGGCTGTGCAACAGCGACGCCAATCATTGCAAATAAAACCATCGTATAGCTGTCACCGAAAAAACCCCGCAAATACCCGAATATGCCGGTGAGGATGACGCCGAGACCTACACCCTTGCGTATACCATAGGTATCAATAGCCCACGATGCAGGTATGGAAATGAAAATATAAACAATCATAAAACTCATGGCGAGGATCCCTATCTGCAGTGCGCTCACCCCGTAGAATTTTGCCGCATCGCCGGTGATGGGAGCGAAGGTGATCCAGAGCATCTGCATCACCGCCTGTATCAGCGAGTAGAAGAGAAGCACTATCCACCGATACCCGTATACCGTATACCCTGATTCTTGCATTACTGTCCTCCTTTTATCTGTTATATATATTCATTCAAGATACAGAGATACAATTGGGCGACCGGTCGCCCAATTTGAACTTTATCTGTACTGTATATTAATGGACGAACCGTAGAACATCCTGGAGTTCCCTCCTCTCTTCACATCTTACCCGGCAGATGATCTCGTCAATGAATGGAAACAACAGCACTCAATGAGCCTGAATCCTCAATCCATACCGGATAATGAATAAATATGCACCATCATGAATTCAGCGGATAGCTCCCAAATTCATGAATAGCTTCGATCATCCACCGAAGATTCTCTACGCGAACATCAGCATGAGAATTATTCGGCCCGAGAATAAGCCCGCCACCCTCACCGGCCTTCTGTATAACGTCTTTAACATGATCCCTGACCTCATCGCGGGACCCATGTGAGAGGACATGGGCGATATCGAGATGTCCGAGAAAGCTCAGCTGATGACCGATCTCCCCTCTGAAATCTCCGAGATCAACCCCGGCAGTTGTTTCGAGGGAGTGCTGTCCGTCAAAACCCCATTTTACGAAATAGGAGAGGAGCAGTCTCGTATTCCCATCGGTGTGAATAACGATCTTCAATCCCCTCGAGTGGGCATAATCTGTAATCTCCTTAAGATGACTTCCGAAGAGATCATCCATCGTTTGAGGATTGAGCATGGGACCGGTTTTATACGCCATATCATCGGAGTAGATGATTCCCGGATAACCGGCATCCGCAGATGCATCTACACATTTGAGATACCACTCCTTGTTATACTCGATAACCTCTTCAATAAAACCGCGATCTCTCTTAAGCAATCGAACAAAATCTGAGAATCCGAAGGGTTGCCAGGTCTGTTCGAAAAGACCGTAGAGGTGCGAACCGAATATATAAATATCCTTCCCGAACTGCTCACCGATAAAGCGATTATAGCGAAACATCTTCTCCGGGTGATCCTCCCACTCCCGCTTATCCCAGTTCCGCCAATCATCGGATGTCTTGAACAAGCCGCTGATATACATAGGGGTGTCCATATTGCCATATCCATCATCGACAATTTTATAGAGGCGACCCCATAAATCGTACATCTGCCGTGAATTTTTCAGTCGGAAGATATTCGCATAAATATTCCACGTCGCATCAAAGCCCATTTTGATATCCGCTTTAATCTTGTTCACCATGAATTCCCTGATATCATCTTCGAAGCTTCCGATCTTGTTCAGGAGGGGGGCGGTGTAATCGATTATTCTG
>CAZZCF010000145.1:0-10755 GCA_964652955.1 uncultured Leptospirales bacterium | reverse complement strand
CATACCGACATCGCCACCCCCCGTGTCTTCCACAGGGGCGGCACGTAACACTGAGATTTTCGACAATGACCGAGCGTTCTGCAAGAGGACCAAATCCGAGATCTGGAGTTGTTGCGCCAAAAATCGCTATCGTCGGAACATTCATCGCCGAGGCGACGTGAAGCGGCGCCGAGTCATTGGTAATCAAGGCGTCGGTGAAGCTTATCGCAGCAGCTGATTCCAGTATGGAGAGTTTTCCGGCGAGAGACACTGTCCTTTCAGTGGTCAATTCCAAACATAACTCCCGATCATCATCTCCACCAATGAGAATCACACCGATCCGATCTTCATTCAACAGCTGAATCAGCTCTCTGAAATGTTCAACGGGCCATCGCTTTGTCGGCCATACCGATCCCGGAGCTATCGAAACAACACTCTTCAAAGTATGAAAATGAGAAGGAGTGAAATGTTTGACTCTCTCAAAATCAGACCGAGAGGGGAAAAGTTTCGGCAGTGCAGGAGGTCTTTCGAGCATATCCATTCCAAAGTATGCGGCAAGAAGCTCATGATTTCTTTCAATCTCATGGATACCATAGCGGTATGGAACCGTCGTTGTATAAAGAAAAGACGCAGCAGATTCCCTGAAACTGATCCTGTTCTCAGCGCCGATCAGAAAGCCTATCACCGATGCTCTCAGAAATCGATGCGGAGAAAAAAATACCGATTCGCCATCCCTCACAATTTTCTTCACACGAGCGGCAATTTTCAGAATCCCGCTGAATCCTCTATCAGCACCACGCTTATCATAAACCACGAAATGGGTAATATCTCTGTTATGAGCCAGAATTTCCTCTCCTCTTCGCGTACCTATAAAGACAATCTCCCCTTTCGGATCAACTTCTCTTATGGTACGTATCATCGACGTCGAAAGAATGGTATCCCCTATAAACGATGTCTGATAGATAATATAAAACATGGAACAATCACCATACCGAGATAACTCATTATAATTGAAAACTCAAAAAAGGAAGTAAAAAATTATTGTTCTCACCGCGCGTTTACCGCCACACTGAGAGCAAACCGCGTATAATGATATTGACAATCATCCCGTGAAAGGGTTCACTATCCACCATCTGATTCGGAGAGGAAAGCACTACTTTAAAAAACGCGTTAGGAACCGATACCGTGCAAAAAGCGAAAATCATTTTCCTGATAGTCGGATGTCTCATCCTCGTCCTGCTCTTCAAAACCTTTGGACTTGAAAAAACGGTTTCACACATCGTTGAGATGGGATGGCGATTCTGGCTCATCATACTGATTTGCTTGTTCAATAATATCTGTCTCACCTTCTCCTGGAAGTATCTGATACATTATCCGGTTCAATGGTCTTACTTTTCCAAGCTCCTCCTCGCGCGAATTGCCGGCGACGCAACCTCCTCAATAAATACTCTCGGTGCTTTTGCTGGCGAACCGATTAAAGCGCTTTATATAAAAGATACGGTTCCCTTTCGAGCCGGTCTCGCATCAGTCGTCATGGATAGGACGGTTCATACGCTGGTAAATATATTGATAATTATAACCGGTATCTCTTTAAGTTTTTTTGTGCTCAATCTTCCGATGTATCTCTCGCTGGTGGCAATGGGCGCTTTCTTATTAACGTTACTTCTGATGCTTCTGATTATGAAAAAGCAACGTGAGGGTATCTTTACCTATTTTCTACAACTCCTCCCGAAGAAGCTCACGGCTCAATTCATGAATCCGATGAGATGGGAGAAGGTAAAAAATCTTGATGATGAAATCGGCGAAATTCTAAAAAGGAGGGAAACCAGGAGAAACTTCTTTATCGCCATAAGCGTACGCTATATCTCAATAATACTTAGCGGCACCTTCGAAATATATTTTATCATGAAATTCATCGGCGTGAACATTTCAGTGACCAATGCAAATTTCGTTTACATATTCGGACTCTTCCTCACCGGGGTGATATTCTTCATGCCTGCTAATCTCGGAACAAGTGAAGGATCCTACTCGCTCGCGCTGAAGTTCCTGGGCTTTGATCCTGCGCTCGGTCTTTCGGTCGGAATCATCCGGAGACTCAGAACATTCGTCTGGTCAGGAATCGGCATTCTCATCCTCTTCTACGCCGGTCTCCTGAAAGGGAATGAGCCAGAGAAATAACCTCTTGCTATCCGCACTATCCTGCACGATGACAACGAATCATCACTACCGTCTCACTGACGGGGTGAAAAAACCGTCAATCCCTCTGCATGTTTTTCTATGGCTTCTCTTTTCATCCACATGGGATGATAACGCACCGCAAGCCATAGTTCTGTCTGATCATCATAGTAGGGACTGAGCCATCGTTCCGATTGTCCGGTTGTGATAACCACTTTTGCATTCTCATAATCCCCGAAATCAATCAGATGCCGCATCGATGCACCGTCAGTCACTTCATACGGTTTTTTCGTAATGTCCGAAAAGTTCCCGGGATTGATGGTGGAGATACCTCCCGGGAATGGAACAGGCCCGATATTCCACAGCCACTTGAAGGGCGGTATCGAACCGAGGGCATGCTTGAAGGTATAGGTATGAATCGCTCCCCACCGCCACTCATCAATATCATTGCCAAAGAAAGCGGTGAGCGCTTCATCTGCACTCCTCAGACTTTTCAGTAATATCTCATTTTCTCCTTCAACCTCTTCTGTGTCAGGAATATCATACCAGTGCGCATATGACGAATCGCTGAGCATCAGGAGAGGAAGCGCTGCTGAATAGTGGAGCTGATCGATGAGGCGCTTATACAACTCATCACTGACCCTTGACTTAAACATAGTATCCATCAACTGAACAAAGACCTCGAAAGCAATAGTCATTCCAATACTATCAACTCCTGAAGAACCATCCCAGTTGCGAAGATATGAAACCAACTCGATAATCCTTTCATCGGTACTCCTCAACTCCTCGGCCGCCTTAACGACATGCTTTGCAATTATCATACCAAACTGTGAACGTGTATCGGACTGAATAGCTCTCATGGTCTCATAGGTCGCTTTACTCTCTCCCCGAATCATCTCCTCAATTCGCATTGCCCGGTACGGAAGAACAAAAGCGGTCCCCTGTATCATAAATGGGAATGAATCTGAAATCTCATTATTTGCCGTAACAATATACCCGCTTTTCGGATTATAGCATTCCGGGAGCCTGTTAGAGGGGATAAGACCCGCCCACTCATATTCACCACTCCAACCGGGAACAGGTTCCAACCCTCTCCCCTTTCTCCTGATTGGTACCATCCCGTTTATCTTAAACCCGATATTCCCCTCCCTGTCTGCGTATACCCAGTTCCATATGAACGCGTTATTGAGGGAGAGGGCATTCTTGAATTCTTTCCAATTCCGACACCGGTATATCTTCATTGAAAAGGTAATCATTCCCTCGAGAGCCCCTTTGACCGTTTGAAGAGCAAGGGGTGGATGTTTCTCTCCGAAATCCTTAATAGTGGTATTAATAATCGGACCGTGTCTGCTCACGAGAACCGTTTCGTCATGATGCTTCTTCTCGTCACCCTCCTTATAATAGATCCTCTCAACAATTTTCTGAAACTTTTCATACCTGCCTCTGAAGAGGTACTCATCAGCGTTTTTCGGATTGAGCTTCTCAATATATATGTCCTGAGTGTCTGCACCGGTCGTCGTTGCTCCCCATGCAATATCGCCGTTGTGGCCGGCTATAATCGATGGGACACCCGGAAGGGTTATCCCCATTGCATCAATATCCTTTCCCCTGAAATGTACTTCATACCAGAGTGATGGGAGGTGCAGGGGCATGTGATAATCATTCGAGAGAAGAGCTCTCCCCGAACGAGTATGAACTCCCGATACAGCCCAGCAGTTGCTATGAACCAGCTGACCTCGAAATCCCGTGCATTTCTCAAGAAACGCATCGACCTCGAGAAGCTGTGCGAGAGCATACTGTGGCACGGTACCATCTCTCTCTTTCATATAAGAGAGCTTCTCACTCGCCGGAATCCCCTCAAGGTTACTGCGGCTCCCCGGCCGACTCATATACGGTCCATGAAAAGTGATGACAGGAAAAAGCTCTCTTCCTTTCCTGCCTCCAAGCTCCGAGATTGCAAGCAATCTGGAAATTTCGAACTTCCAGTTGTGATTATTCATAAATGCCTGAAATAATACAGAGGCAATGATATCAGAGGGAGTAAAATGCTCCGCTTCATAACCGAGAAGACGAAACTCCATAGGAAGCTCATTCCTTTTCGAATCAATATACAGGTTTATACCCTTTAAAAAGCTTTCAAGATGCTCCCGTTCCCCAGTTGTAAAGCCTTCAACAGCTCTGTCAGCACTTCTCCCAAAGCCAAGTACTCTGGAAAAGCGGTCTGCATCGAGAGCTATTTTACCGAATATCTCCGAGAGGCGACCCTTTGCTGCCCTCCTGAATATATCCATCTGCCAGAGCCTGTCCTGCGCCATGGCATAACCCAATCCAAAAACCAGATCATTCTGATCATCAGCGAATATATGCGGGATACCATGAACATCACGTATAATCTCAATTCTGCCCCTTATCCCGTCAACGGTATACTTCCCATCGTAATCCGGGAGCGTTGTCTTAACAAAGAGATATACGCCGGCAACAATGATCACGATTATTATTAAGAGTATCACCACAACTATTTTAAAAACCTTCATGCGCTTCTCCATAAAAAAGTTATGTCACTTTCCTGTTGAACCGAGTATCAGCGTTCAACTGAGGCTCAGAAAAGTACCAGCCCGAGTGTGCATATCTTACCGGCTAACGTGTATTCTTCTCGCTTAAAGAACGAAGTGGAAACGGTATTAATGTCGCAGATGTTTTACTGTAAGTACTGATTCTTGATATAAGAATCGATAATAAATGAGCTTCCCCTTTTCACAATAATAAGAGGCGAGGCATTCGACATTTCAACGATGCTATTCACCCCCTCTCTGCCAGGAGAAATGAGCTTCACCGCCAATTTTTGCAAAAAGGGCATATGACCGACAATCATGACGTTTCTTTCAGCTGAGCTCAATTCCTCGCAGACAGCATCCGGGCTGTCATTGGGATTCAAATCCGTTCTGGTCTGCATCTCAATTCCTCCTAGAACAGTGGAAATAATCTGTGCAGTTTCAAGTGCTCGCTTTTTCGTGCTGTGGAAAATAATATCAGGAGAGACTGGTACATGTTGTAGAAATTCAGCCATTCTCGCGACCTGCGAGCGACCCTTTTCAGAAAGAGGCCTCTCAGGATCAACTTCAGAGGGAAGCGCATCCCCGTGTTGAACAATGAAAATATACATTTCTCCTCCCCTGAATAAAGATATTTCTTTACTATCGGTGAAATCTGAGATGGAGACATGCCGTGCGAAAAAACCTCTTCCCCGAAATACTCCTGAACAGAAAATCCTTACCGCTGCGGCTTGACCTGATCCTTTTTGAACTTTTCCCGCAGCTGTTTCATATAATCGCGGTGCTTGCCCATGATCTCTTCATACGCTTTTCGATACGCCTCTTTTACTGCGCGTATCGCCTCATAATTCTTTCTCTGCTGCTCCAGTACCCTGTTCGATTCCTCTTTTATCCTGAGAAAAATATTATATATATCCTGCTTATCCTTTTGAAACCGAAGCAGTATTCCCTCAATAGAAGAATTCGTTGCCTCATTGAGAAGCATATCTTCCTCAACCTCGTTATCAACAGCTTCGATATCCTCACAGGATTCCTCCAGCCTCTTCTTGGTAAGCATACTCCCTTTTTGTAATTGCTTATCAAACTGGTTGATATCTGTTGAAGCTTTCGAGGAACGCTCCTTGAATTTCTGTAAATAGCTTTTCATCTTATCACCGTGGTTGACGGGATCACTGACCACTTCACTGTCTTTTTGAGTTTTCCACTGATTCAGTGACACATCATCACTTTTTTTCGGGCTATCCGCCACCCCGATATCCGCATTCTCCTTCTCATTGAGATTCACCGAACCATAGGGATTGCGAACTGCCAGTTTACCACTCTTGAGCACGACCCGTGAATCAGCAGAATTACTCACGCCAATCTGAAAATCCGTTCCCCGAACAGAACATACCGTCGTCGGTGTGTAAACTTTTCTCTCCGAACCCTTTAAAAGCTTATTAAATTTCCCGTTAACAACACCGGCAATTATTGAAACAGATTCAGATCCCTTAACATTCGCACTACCTATTTTAATTTTGCTGTTTTCCTGAACGTTAATCTGACTTCCATCTTTATATGCAAGGACAATCATGCCCCCCTTTAAGGTCACGATTATGTCCCCGGATTTAACCTGTTGATTCACCTCCGGCTGCACCCTTGTACCACTTCGGTGAATGTACGCATCACCGATGATAAAGGACACTACCAGAGCATAACCCTGAAGAGGAATGAGAACAATACATAAACCGATCCATGCTGCGTTTAAATACTTCAATACCTTATTCCTGATAGTTGACTCCATACCGAACATTCCCTGTTAAATTATTTTCACTCCAGCAGCTCTTCGGGATAGAAATCCAACTGCTCCCTCACCGCTGAACAACGGCAGCCCCGTGCATCACTGTCATTTCGTTAGAAGATAATTAAAGTATGGTTAACAATCAAGCAATTAATCAGCATGATAGAGAGAAGTGTCTTCACTGGTCAGCACTCGTAATGAGCACATGCCACTTCTCACCTTTCCACCAGAAGGCACTTGAGCAGCATCACTTTTTTAAAAGCCATTCAGATATATCCTGATACCCGCCCAGTATGCTGGATGTTCATACCGCTGATTCGCTCTCACAGCCTGTCGGGCTTTTTCATAGGCTGGTATGCTGCTCGAGCCATTTTTTATCTCTCTGTACAGGGTTTCAACAAATATGGCATTATTGACATCATGTATCTTTGCATCGTTGATGACTACAGCTCTGATCCCGTTAAACGAGTTGTACATTGAAAATCCATTGTAGCTATCCTGTGCACTGAAGCGAGCCGCAGGTACATATACAATCTCCGGGCTTCGTACAACCTGAAGATATTCTGTATCTTTCAGAAAGTAAGCCCCCTTCACGGGATTGAAAAGAATCGTTTTGTGAAGATGACCAACGTTACTCGTAACTATACTGGATATCCGATATGGAATTCCCGATTCACGGACAGCCACTGTTTCAAGCTCGTGATATAACTGTGGTGTATCAGCACCGACAATTTCTACCTCTCTCCTCCCGGACTGATACTTCCTCAGCGCCGAAAGAATTGAGGTGAGATATACAATAGTATGAGACTCACCGAGGAGCTCTCTTGTGCCGAGGATCTCAAAGGGAACCGATTCGAGCTCATTATCGGTGATAAGAATAATTACCTGCTTTCCCGTATAGAAACCCTTCAGCGATTTGAAAAGCTCTTCAAGTTCTTGAGACATGCTCACCGTGCTCGAGAGCTGCGATGCAGCCTCATTGAACTGAGTAACGATCTTCTGCACTCGTAAATATCCCTTTGAAAATCGCTTCGCAACAAATCGCTTCCCATCAATTGCCCATACAAAGATATCGTCTTCATTCGCAACCACATAGAGAACAACCGAGTTTTTCGGAAGTATCTTCTGAAAGTCCTCCACGGGAAGGATGCCTATCGTTGCGCTCACCTGGAGGAGGGGATATGTCCGGAGGAGCGCTCTGAACCTTTCAGAACCCCGTTTATCAGTTATTCTCTTGAATTCATCCATACGCTCTTTCGACACATCACGGTGGAGAAGGGCCGGATATGTTGAACGCAGAACAAGTTGCTTTTTCATCTCAACGTACAGCAACGACTGATGAACATTGCCCAGGCTCAACTCATAACTGATAATAAAGTCCAAACCACGCTTGATCAAATCAAGTCGATTATTTTCATGCAAAACATCAGGCGATTTATCGAGAATGCTAATGGCTTGTAAAACGAGGCCGCGATACTTTTCGAGCTCTTTTCTGCTCGGTCTCTTTTTCCCGGAGCTATACCGTTTTATAAGAGCCTGTCGTTCTATTTGAGATTTCAGTAAATAAAAAACATAGCGTTGTGCATTTTTGAGCTTTCCCTCTATTCTCGATCCTCTCTGTATCGCATCCTCAATTTTACCGAGAAAGATTTCGTTCTCCATTAAATGCATCTGATACTTGACTGAAAGATCATCTTCGCTCCGAATCAGAGCATGTCCACGCTTTGCAATCTCGTAGGATTTCTGATAATCCCTCATCTGCAAAAGAACTGCACTGTATTCGTAGAGTGCTTTTCGAAGCAGCGCCGGTACTTCCTTCTTCTCAAATATCGAGATACTGAGCTTAACCATTTCTACCGCTTTTTGAAAATTACCGCTTGATTGTTGCAGGCTATATATTCGGGTAAGCAGTGAACTGATATCCTTCCAATCAGAATACTCAACAAACTCATTGATATTAATATGCCCGATGAGGGAGTTCACCGCATCATAGCGGTTACGCATCATCAGTTCATCGATTGACAGCGTAAGCGGAAATATGGAAAGGGTGTCGGAAGCAAAAAAATCAAACCGGACTGTATCATCCTCTTCATCGATGGAAGTCGTGCTGACAATGTCCTGTGCTCGTCTGGAACGTAGCAGGACGCTCCGACGTGATCCCGTTAACTGAATTATCTTCAATGCTTCTCTCTCCGAAACAGGGTAATCCTGCTTCCAATCACCGAGAACCTCTTTGACAGTTCTTGCTCGACCAAAGAGATTCAGATACTCGGCGTAAAGAAGTTTCAGCCTGTTCTCCGGAACGAGGGAGAGCCGGTGCTTCTTCGATCTCTGATAATATCGATTCGACATTTCGATGGTTTCCGTAAGGAGAGAGATCATCGATTTAAAGAACATGATATCCCGAGTATTTTCCAGCCCCGCATCTTTCTCATACTTTTGAACCAATGTCCGGGCATCAGAGATATTGCCGGTATGGATCTTCATATAGATGAGATTTGCGACCGCACGGATATGAGCTTTCGGGTAGTTCCCGAGACTTAATTGCACTGCCTCACTGAGAAAATCTATTGCACGCTCGTAGTTTTCCCTGAGATAATCAAGTTCTGCTATCATCAATAAATAGCTCAGCTTCCTCTCCAACACGGTTGGCTTAATATCAAACCATCTCTTGAGATACATTCTGGCAAGAGTATACTCACCGCCTTCAAGAGCAGATTTATACTTCTGAAATATCTTCTCCTCTTCTTCAGACAACCGGTCCATGCGTTTCTCTTTATCAAAACCGTGAAAGCCGACAGCAATGACCTTCCCTGAAAACTTCTGATTAGAATTGAGGTAATCGTAAGAACGCTGATATGCACTTTCCAGCAGTGAGGATACTCCACTCGCATCAACATCGCGATAGAGAATCAGGCTTTTTATCCCTGAATAGAGTGAAGACTCAATGGCAAGACATATATCATCACTATTGAAAGACATGCGCTTGAATAATAATGTTGGTTCTATTCTCCTGTTAAAGAGGAGCGAAGGTGAAATCTTCCCTCTCTGCCTGTCTTCGATGATGATTGAAAAAATATGATCGCCTGGATCAATATCCCCTCCTCGAAAGGTAAGGTCCGTAAGATTCTTGTTATCAGAAAGTTCATCCCTGAGCTTATCGGTGCTACAATAAACCTCTCGCATGACCTGGTTTTTGTACGTCAGATAGTTCGGAATCCGATCAAGAGAGGGAACAAGCATGTATGGTACACTCTCCTGCACGTTGATCTTCTCAGAGATGCTTTTGAGATACGCATCATTGAGAAGTATAATCTTTCTTCCTATTGTGGAATCACGGTTGAGATACTTCATGATAGCATCAGGGCGAGAAGCCTTTTTGAGGTCGACCGATTCGAATTCAATCTTACCGCTGATAATCCGCCACGAATACATCTCCTCATCCACATCCAGAAATTTATAGATAACAATATCACTGTACCGCGGGATGCTTACTGGCTCAACCGAGAGATACGAGGAGAGATACGAATTCCTCCTCTTCAAATCGCTCCTGATATCATTTAATTGAGCGAAGCTGTTCGATATCGTTCTTCTGAGATCAGCAATCTTCTCCGAATTCCCTTCACTTTCAAGTAAACGGGTAACTTCTTGACGGGTCTCGTCGATAGTATTTACGATTTTCCGGAAGCGTCTGTAATCTCTCTTATCACTTTCATCAAAGAATTCCGGTGCTGCAAAGAATAATAAAATTGATCGCACCGTCGCATATCGATTCTCCGAGATAATGAACGCTCTCCTCGCCTTACCGCGTTTTATGAGAAATCGCACATACTCACCATACACCTTCTTCACCCGATGGATGTCAACTCCATTGAGTACGGGAAAATCCTCGATAGCATCAATCGCCCGTGCGTAATACCGCTCGGCAATTGATCTATAATCCATCCCCTCAACCGCATCACCGTACTCAGAGATAAACCGGGCAAGGTTATAAGAGACCTCCCAGATCAGATCGTGGTATTCATACTTCTGTGCAATCTCCTCAGCCTGCAAAAAAGAATCATAGGCCTCATCGAAATAAGCGGTTCGCTTCTGGCAGGAACCGAGATTCATCAGAAGCTTAACCAGAAGTCGCTTTGATTGACGTTCTTTCGCCTTTTCAAGCGATCGCTCAAAGATCGATCTTGCCTCGGCATAGAGATCATAGGTTCGTCTGTTCTCCGTATACACCTCATACGCGTTCAGGGTATCACCTTCGGTCATGCGACT
>CAZZCF010000144.1:0-10915 GCA_964652955.1 uncultured Leptospirales bacterium | reverse complement strand
AACGGGACCATTTTACATTGTAATCTATTTGAATTCAATAATTTATTATAAAAACTCTCGTGATTTTTTCCACTGAGTGAGCCGTTCAGAAGAGAGCGATTTCAGTAGGGTGAGCATGCTCTCCGTCTGGTCATCATCATGATAGCATCTGATCCATGCACGTCAGTATATGACTCAGGGAAACGTAATGTACATGCGAACAGGATGGCAAAATGATCTCGACTTCATACGATACGTAACCGATCCCTCTGAACATTAATTTTGTTGACACTTTCCAGGTATGGGCACCTCTAAAAACAGTATTCACATTGATATATTAATTGTAAATACCATTTTTATCAGGCAATGTGCATACAGCGATACGATATCGCGCGTGCCGGCGGGCATCGGATGTGCGAAAAATGCTGGCCGAAGAGACGTCATATTGATATAATTCAGAAGTCCCCTTATATAAAGAAGTATACTTTATTTTTTTTAGTGACTATTTTATATTCAGAGGTGCCTTCTTTTAATCGAAGTGATATATTTGAGTAGTGGATACCCGTAAATTGATCACAGGAGGCAATTCCATTTTACTGTGAACCAGCGCGATAATAAAATCCCGGCGAATAAAAATATCATCCTCGATAGCATTGCCGATGGTGTTTTCACCGTTGATCTCGATTTCAGAATCACCTCAATGAACAGCTCCGCGCAGCGAATACTGGGACTGAAAGAGGATGAAGCCATCGGCAAGCTCTGTTATGAGGTTTTTCATGCGAATATCTGTGAGCACTCATGCGCATTACGGGAAACGATGAGCACGGGGAGGAATATCGTCAATAAAACTATATATATTGTAAACTCGGAGGGTGATGTTCTTCCGATAAGCATCAGTACGGCACTGCTCAAAGATGCGGACGGGAATATCATAGGCGGTGTCGAAACCTTCAGAGATATATCCGAGATTGAAGAGCTCCGTAAGACCATCGAATCCACGTATACCTTTCAGGATATTGTGAGCAAGAACAAGAGGATGCGGGAGATATTTTCTCTGATGCCGGATATCGCAGAGAGTGACAGCTCCGTATTGATCGAAGGACCGAGCGGTACGGGGAAGGAGCTCGTTGCACGGGCGATACATAACCTGAGCGGAAGAGATGAACATCCTCTCATCACCATTAACTGCGCTGCCCTTCCGGATAATCTTCTCGAATCCGAGCTCTTCGGATATAAGGCGGGAGCTTTCACCGATGCAAAGCGGGACAAACCGGGTAAGATAGCCCTGGCCGACGGCGGTTCTATTTTCCTCGATGAGATCGGCGAACTCTCTCCAAACGTTCAAGTAAAGCTCCTCCGTTTTCTGCAGAACAGGGAATACGAACCGCTCGGTGGAGTCAGGTCTGAAAAGGCAGATGTGAGAATAATTGCAGCAACCAACAAGAAACTTCACGAGGAGGTGAAAAGCGGGGATTTCAGGGATGATCTCTATTACCGGCTTAATGTCATCGCTATTACCCTCCCGGCGCTGCAGGAGCGCACGGAAGATATCCCGCTTCTCATCAAGCACTTTATCAGGAGATTTAATATACTGAAGGGTAAAAACATCGAGGGAGTGAGTGACGAGGTTATGAATGTTCTCATGGCCCACGATTATCCGGGAAATATTCGTGAGCTGGAGAACATCATTGAGCATGCCTTTGTGCTGTGCAAAGAATCATATATTCAACTCTCGCATCTCCCCGCACATTTTCGGAAACGGGAGATACCCTTTGAGAAGACGGTGACGCTTGAAGAGTTTGAGAAGCTCTATATATCCATAACTCTTGAAAAAAACAGCTGGAATCGGAATAAAACGGCGGATGAGCTGGGAATCGACAAATCAACATTATGGCGTAAAATAAAAAAGTACGATCTCAAAGAACACCCGTGAGATGACAACACGGATAGTCATCTCACTCATTGTGAACAGCTTCTCAAATCAAACCTGTCGCATTCAGAATATTATATTGAATCCTCCCATGGTGAAGTTCCGATTGGGTTCTGATGAATCGTATGCCTTGCCCGGCAAGAATATCGCGTAGGTGACGAAAAAGGAGAAATCAGAGAGTATACCCCATCGGAGTGAAGCGTCAATACCATGGCCAATCTCGCGCTCCTCGAGGGTTGCTTCTCCGTAGTTGATAACACCCTCGGGCTTGTCTTTCATGTAGTAGGAGTACTTAACCATAATATTCATTCGTTTGAGTGATCGGCTCTTTGTGAATGAGAAGGGGGTGAAGGAAAAACCTCCTCTCGCAATGTGTATGTTTGAGAGTTCCGGTCGAAGGGCATAGCCACCGACATAGGTGCCGAATGAGAGGAAACCGGTATCGGTATCCATCTGATTCGCCGTGGGCAATCGGGTACTCGTTCTATCCTCGTCACCGGAACCGTATGCATACTGTATAATGAGAGTCGGGTTGAGCGGCACATCGATATAGTAGCGGATGCCAGCATTGGCGGCATAGGCCTGAATATCCTCCTCCTCTTCGGTTCCGCTCAGATAACTCTTCCCCATTTCGTATACAAACTCGGCATAATATTCTATCATATCCGATATCGTCCCCGTCAATCCGGCGCCGTAATACTGGGATTGATATCTGCTCTTTGTTCCCTCCTCCTCATCACCCTGATCTATCTGGGCCACGCCGAGCAGATAAAATGCCTGATTCAGGAATTCCTTCTGCAGGGTTCCGCCGGCGAAGATTCTCTTCGCACCGTCGGTGATATCCTTATCGCTCAGTCCGTAGGGATTATTATCCTTTTTCAGCAATCCGGTGTACAGGCCAAAGAGCTTAATATCGATGAAGCGAGAGTAGAAAGTAATTTCACCACCATCACCCCGTCCGTTAACCACCAGACCTGTTCCGAGGGTGAAAAACTTCCGGCCGACAAAGAGGTTCAATGTGTTCCGCTCATTGGAGAGAGCGATAAAGCCAACATCGAGATCGACGAGATTCTCAGTATCATCGATGTCGATATCCTCCTCGTTTACGACATAGAAGAAAACATCTTTCCCCCGAATATATACATAGCTGTTTCTCCACAGGGTGCTCTTAATCCAGAGCTTGGATATGGTCACCGATGATGTCAGTGCAGTTCCATTCCTCTCGTCGATGATAACCGGAGTTATCCATCCGCCGTAACTGATAGAGAGGGGTTCACGGATAGCCCTGAGCATTTTCATATCCTCATCAGCCTGTAAATCGGGGTAAAAAGCATCCTCCGGTGCCGTGTCACGATCCTGAGCTGAAACGGATACGCTCCATAAAAGGAGCAGTACAAGTGAGTACAGGGTTATTTTTTTACTGGGCATTATTATTCCTTACCTCCTGACGCTCTTTCTGATACTTTACTCATGATCTCAATGAGCTCTCCACCGCTTATGCGATCCCATTCACTTGCATCGTAATCCATGATGCCATGTGCGATGCACGCCCGGAATGCATAACGCTCTGTTCTGAAAATCAGGTAAAACAGCGAATCACCCAGCTTGAGATAGTCAGCAATGAGAGCGGCTATCATCCCCTTTCTCGCCGTTGTGTTCTCCTGATAGTCGAGCCCCCGCGTGATACCGGCTGCTTTCAGAATATCAACATTCTTCCAGAATAAGCTCTCCTGTTCCTTACCGAGAATCAGCACGAAGAATCTCACCGCATCGCCGAAGGTAACGTACTCCTTGTCGGCGATTTCGTGAATAAAAGTGACATGTTCTACATCCCGCGATCTGCGCTGCGCAGCGAGCGGTATCGTCATGATAAGAAGCATGGCTATCGCTATTCTTATTCTCATAATGTGCCCCCTATGGCCAGTAGACTTCAATGGTTACGATTGACGCTCCCCCTCCCAGAAAGAGATCGAGGAATTCAATGGCACCATCCGAATTATCGAATAGTTCGTCGCCGGCAATTTCGTGGAAGCTCTTTTCGTCGTCGGTGATGTTATTGGAATAAATTCTGACAAAGGAGGCGTTGCGCACTACCGAGAGGAGTTTCTGAGGTTTGATCTCTCCCGTTTTCAGCTGGAATACCGCCCGCGACGGTGAATGACCCCTGATAAATCTGCTTGCGATAAAGGGATTCCCCAGCTCAACGGCCCCATCAAGCACCCATACCCGCATGCCGGTTTTCGAACCGTAGAAGATCTCCTCTTCGGTTCCCCGAACACTCGAGGTTGCAACCGGCGTTATAACCTTGAAGGACGTCCTGAGCGTTTTGATCCGCTTCACCCGGGCATTTAATCTTCCGTACTTGAGGCCGATTCTCGTGTTGGAAGATTTCTTGCTTACCCTGTTGCGAGATATCTTCATCATGGTGAGCTGGCGAACCGTTAGTTTATGATTGTCTATCTGTATAACCGCCGAGGATCGCGCACCGGTACTTATCTTGGTGCCCTCCTGGAGCTTCATGCCCTGTTTCAACGATTTCCAGTCTCTCCCGGTTTTATACACAACACTCCCCCTGACAGAGCTCACCCGTATCTCGGAGAATGCATAACTGCAGATGAAAATGATACTTATTACGATTATGGGAATGGTAGTTCTTTTCATATACGTCCTCCTGTATATATATTCAGGTTACGGTTCTTCCCTTCTCCCTGAAGTGAATATTGCTCGAATGCACTCGACGAAAGGAATGAGTAACTCTCTACAAATGAACCGGTTTTAATACTGTACTAGAAACGGATAACACTTGCAACAAGTTTTTGCATATATAGATTCTCTTTTCTACTTCACCTTCAGTGAATACACCCCATCCCAGCTTTTCGCGGGCGGTTGCTTGATGTACTTTTCACAGCGCTCTCGATAGGTGAGACACGGCCCATCGTCCGGGATAATCTTCAGAGCAGCTTTGAAGAGAGCGAGTGACTTTTTCCAGTCACGTTTCTGAAAATGATCCAGTGCGTTATAGTACTTATCCAGCATATCGAGCATCTTATCGGGAAGCCCCCCTTTCCTGCTCAGGAGCTCATAGATGACAATAGGCTCTTCCTTGCCGACCACCCGAACGGTGTCGAGCTTTCGCGCTTCGATGTGCTCCTTGGTCGCATTATAGGTTGTTTCGCTGATGAGCGCATAGGTCTGATACTGTTTGTTCACCCCCTCAAGCCGCGAGGCGAGGTTCACCGAGTCCCCCATTGCCGTGTAATCCATACGCGTGCTCGAACCCATATTACCGACAACGGCGTCGCCGGTGTTCATTCCCATTCGTACAAAAAGCTCATCCTTCCCGGCTTTCCGCCAGACCTCCTGCATCTCGCGGAGCCGCCTCTTCATGTCAATGGCGGCGAAACAGCATTTAATCGCGTGATCGTCGAAGGAGTAGGGCGCTCCATAAAAAGCCATAATCGCATCGCCTTCATACTTATCGATGGTTCCGTTATACGAGAGGATGATATCGGTCATTGCCGAGAGATACTCGTTCAGGAGCGATACCAGCTGCGGGGGGTTCAGCTTTTCAGAAATAGTCGAGAATTTGGCGACGTCGGAGAAGAAGATGGTTATCTCACGATTCTCACCGCCCAGCTCGAGCGCGTCGGGATCCTTGATAATCTGCTCGATTACGCCGGGAGAAAGGTATCGCGAGAAGGCGCCTTTAATATACCTCTTCTGGCTCTCCTCCTTCATGAATTTTATCGAAGCAATTACCGCCGAGGGAAGAAAGACGGCAAGTGTAATCCCGAGCTGGTCGAGCCACACATTGAAGAGAGCAAACAGGCCGATAGCGACGAGGTTGACGAAGAGGAGCGCCGAGACGATGAGTATCATAGACCGCCGTGCATCCAGGCGCTGTATAATGTACCCCATCAGCATGGCGGCAATGAACCAGAGAACAATATTTACACCGCTACCCATTCTCGTGATAAAGGATTGGTGAACGATAGTATTGACGATATTGGGATAGGTTCCCACCATCATATACTCATTGTGTATCGGAATGGCGCCGAGATCCTGCGTTCCGGTTGCGGTTAAACCGACAATACCAACTCTGTCCTGAAGAGACTCAACCCGCAGAACGATATTTATGGCGGTGAGATAGTTTTTAAGATTGTCAAGGGTCTGCTGCAGCTCGGGATTGTCACCCTTTTGTAATTCAGCCTTTACTTCATCGATGCCCTGCTGTATTACCTTTTTATATCCCTTTTCGATTTCCCCGATGCGTTCCTTTATCTCCCTGCTTTTCTGCCGAAGTCTCTTTTTCACCTGTGCATCGCTGGTAGCGTTATATTCGCCTGCTATTCTTCCCAGCTCACCGTAGAGCTGGCTCCGCTCGTTGCTGCCGGATGCCATCTCCTGCTCATCAAAGAAATTGTGCACGTCCCTGCTGACCAGCGGGTATTCGAGCAGAGCATAGAAGGAAATATGGTGAAATGAGTCTTCAAGGGGTCCCGGACCGGCCCAGTTGATGTAAATCATACCCTTGTCGTCGATGGGTATCTCGATATCTTCCGTTTCGTAGGTAATGGGATTAAAGGCATCCTTGAGAACAATTCTCCTGCCTGGCTCGATGATGAGCGCCTCTTTTTTTACGTCACAGATATCCATGAGCATGACAAGACCCATTTCGAAATACAGTCTGTCATCGAGGAGCCTGACCAGCCGGATTCTCCGCTCGATACCGTCAATATCGGGATCGCGATCGACAAAGCCGAAGGAGTGAGCCGCTCTGACGAGCTCGGGTATGGGGACGGAGACGTCAACCCGTTCCGGATCAACAAAACCGCTGTATTCACTCACCTTTTCTTTCGGTATTCTTATCGAGGCTTTTTCAAGGAAGATGCTGTGCGCTTCGTCCATCTCCCGCTGATAGGCGGCATCGACATACTTTTTCACCGCCTCCTTCTGGAAGTTATAGGGGAGTATGACCCTATTAATATTTGCTATCGTTTCGGCGAGAAATTTATCGTTGTCCAGTACAACCTCTTTGAGATCTTCACTGCTTATCCTTCCACCTCTGTTTGCTCTGGAATCGAGCTTTTCCAGCATACGCTTGTTCACCATGGTTGGCGATGGATCGGGGAACTGAATATCAAAGGTCATCTGCCGTATGCCAACGCTTTTCAGCACCTCGAGCCCCTTGCCGTAGAGGTTTCTCGGCCAGGGGAATTCCCCCAGGTTGTTGATACTGCCCTCATCGATATTCAGAAAAGCGAGCGAGTCCCACTCATCGACCGAAGGTTTCACCTGAAATCGGAGATCGTAGAGCTTGAACTCAAAGAGATTATAGGCATCGCTGAAGCTGAAGAACACAATTATGACGAATGAGATTACGGCAATGATTATGCCCGAGAGGTTGTTCTCCTCAATGAAGTTCTGCAGTTTTTCAAAAAGGGCGAGCTTCATACTGTTGACTCCTTATAAGGGGGAGGTGGCGCTATGATGCAAAGGACTGAATACGGTTCTGCCGAATCGTAAGAAGATAGCACCCTGCCGACAGAATGTCAAGGATTAAAGAGAACACATACTACCACTGTTATTCAGAACAATAAATGCAAATAAACCCCGCTGCTAATCTTTATTTTAATATAACAGTAGTTTAGCACAAAACAAAATCAATTCTATATATGCCACCATCCTCTGCCGGGTATTGTGCACTGGTGTATTGTTTCGCGGATACAATTGCAGGCTGCATGGCAAACCTGCGTGGCGAACCGATCAATGAATATCACGTCATTATACCCGTGCTGTTACAAGTAAGTGAAACAGAAAAGGCGTTTCTGTTGTTTGAATAGTAAAAAATAGCGTGGAATGCTGTTCGCTCTCTGAGAAGCAGTGATGTATCCGCCGGTAAGCACAACCTCCCCGGGGAGACGGTTTTGGCACTCAAGGAGCGACGTGCTCTTCAGTGATATAAGTACTCCTTCAGGAATTAAGCTCGAGAAACTCATCCGGATTCAGGATATTTATTCCCTGATACTCACCCAATTTCAGAAGCCTTTTATCCCCGCTCACAATCAGATCGGCCTTCAGCGCTATTGCGCAGGCGATACACTTATCGTCATCGGGATCTTCTTCTATCACATGAATGTCGGGCGTATTCCTGGTGAAGATCAGATTGAAATTCTTAGAAAAGAGGCCGAGAAGCTCTGCAAGGAGTGATTTATCGAGATTCAATCGATGCAGCACATCTATGTATTCTTCGAGTATATCCTTTGACAGGCAGAGGGTAATTGTATGCTCTCTCCAGAGATCGATTATTGTGCGTGGTTTCCCGCCGAAGAATGATGAGACGAAGACATTGGTATCTATAACAACCTTCATCTCGCCTTGCGGGATTCGTGTATTGCGGTGTTTATATCTGCAGGAGTGATATCTTTCCCCTTCAGATCCTTTGCTATTCTCTCCCACAGGGTATCGATATAGGGTCCGATATCGCGATCGCTCACATATTCTTCAATGAGCTCGCGCACTTTCAGGCTCATGCTCTTCCCCTCGATCCTCGCAAGCTTTTCGAAGCGCTCCTTGATGTCCGGGCTGATTCGTATGAGCATCTGTGTCGACAATTTGTTTTCTCCTTAAATATATATCGTGTATATATATTATACCAATTATATCAATATGTCAAGATAAAATTATTTGAAATTACTTAATCAGGGAATGATATCATTGATAATGCGAATTAGATAGATGTGTAGTAAAAAATCATGTTTAATATCAAAAATATATTGACAAAGTAGCTACTGGTAGCTACTTTTTAACTATGAAAACGATAAAAACCGTTGGGATTAAGAATCTCAAAGATAATCTGAGCGCTTATCTGAGAGATGTAAAAGCGGGTGCACTTATTCTGATTACGGACAGGGGAAATGTCGTTGCGGAACTTCGCGAGCCGAACGTTAACAATATCCTGACGGACGAAAGTTCTCTCCAATCGGATTGGATACGGGTAGGTAAAATCATACCTCCTCGATCCAGAAAAAAAGAGTGTCTGCCCACAGCAGTAAGCTCAAAAAAGGGAACGGCTATAAATCTTTTAGATGAAGAAAGAGACGGATGAAGGCTCTCTATGTCGAGTCATCTGCTGTTCTGTCGTGGCTTCTCGGGGAGCCCGACTCTGAAAAGATTATCTCACTGATAAACGGATTTGAGGCAAGTATATCGTCAGTAGTAACAATTTTGGAAACAGAGAGGGCTCTGCTGCGGGCTGAGTATCAGAAAGTAATTAATAAAGGCGACAGACAGAGACTTCGTGGTATTTTTTTGAGTACAATCTCTGGCTGGTATTTTATGGAGATTACATCAAACATAAGAGAAAGAGCGGCCCGTGAATTTCCCGTTGAGCCGATCAGGACGCTGGATGCAATTCATCTTTCCACAGCGCTTGAATTCATTCAGATATATCCTGACTTGAAAATGCTTTCGTTTGACAGGAGGATAATGGATAATATCCTCCCTCTGGGACTCGACTTTGCATTAGATGAGATGTGATTGGGAAAATGAAAGTATACATCTTTGGTGCAAAAGGGATGCTGGGGAGATATGTTCAAAACGCACTGAGCTGTTTTGAAATCGTCCCGCTCAGCAGGAGTGATTTTGATATAAACAATTATGAAAAGATACAATCATACCTGCATAACATTGGGATGGAGAATGATGATGTTATCGTTAACTGTGCGGCAATTTTGAGATCGAGAATTGCCGATGTTGGAATTGAAGAGACGCTGAAAGTCAACTCGCTTTTTCCCCATGCTCTGTCGAATTATTGCAATAAACATGACATCAAATTAATTCATCTATCAACAGATACCGTTTTCAGCGGGAGGCGCGGGAAGTACAATGAAAACGATGAACATGATGCTATCGATCAATACGGAAAAACGAAGTCGCTCGGGGAACCGGAAAATGCAACGGTAATCAGGACCTCCATTATCGGCGAAGAAGTCGGTCAGAAGAGATCGCTTCTCGAGTGGGTGCGTTCGCATAAGGGTACCGTAAACGGCTATGTCGATCACTGGTGGAACGGCATCACCTGTTATCAGCTTGCCAGTATAATCGCAGAAATCATCGATAAAGAGCTTTACTGGAATGGTGGAAGACATATCTTCAGCCCGGAGATTATCAATAAGTATCAGCTGATATGTCACATCAATGAGATATATGAGCTGGGACTCTCCGTTTCTCAGCATCATGCCGGATACTGCAACAGGAGCCTCGAAACTATATATAAAAAACAGTTTGATATTCCATCTATTCGGGATCAGATTATTTATTTGAGGAATAGAATTTTAACTTAATTGTATTCATGGATTTCAAATAATATCAACGAGCTCAAAAGCCAGGAGGAGATCGTAGTCTTCCAGTCAAAAGAGTTGCTCAATATTCGAGTGATACGGTGAAGAAATGGTCAAATACCTAATGTCAGGGAGAAATCTTTTTGCAGGAAAGTTCATGAATGCAGTGATGGGGTTTAAACCAGAGATGATACACCATCAGGATATCGGGACTCAGCGAGGTCAGAGCACGGTATAATTCTGAATTGTAGTAGACAATATGCGACGCAGTTCATTAACACCAGTTAAAAAAGTAGAACAGGCTCTGTCCATCCCCTGATGTCGGAAGTGTTGCCCAGCCGGTGCCGTTTATATCATCCATGGAGACTAGCTTGTCGTTGTTGGAGGTAAAAGAATCATCATCTATGATTGTTATTTTTTCGTTCAGGATGGCGGCAAATCGGTGAGGCCCGTAGAACTTTCCTTTGTTCGTGTCGGTACCATCGATATCATCACCATAGCCCTGAACGTGCTGAAGGTCTGTGTTTAGCTGAAGTATCGAATTGCTGAGAGCGCCTTCATTTACGTTGGCAACATATACATAGGGCGGCCTCACGAGTGTATCCCACGGATCCGCTAATACCGAAGTGTTGTCATAGACTGCAATCACACTCTGTATCTCGAG
>CAZZCF010000143.1:0-10999 GCA_964652955.1 uncultured Leptospirales bacterium | reverse complement strand
TCAATCGCGTGCATGGCTGCGGGCCAATCATCGGGGTGAACATACTCAACCGCCGAATGTCCGATTATTTCATCCGGCCGATAGCCGAAATTGCGTTCGATTGAGGGAGTTATATAAACAATATTCCGATCGGTATCAACCTGACTGACAACATCCAACATGTTGTCGGTGATAAGGCGCAACTGCTTCTCGCTCTCCCTGAGCGCATCCTCCGCCCTCCTCCGCTTTGTGATATCGCGGGAGCTGACAATCGTCGTCGTCCACCTCCCCTCATCATAGAGAAAGCGGAACATCGATTCAGCCCATCGGTATTTCCCCTTGGCGTTTCGCCAGCGGTATTCCAGTGTGATAGACTCCTTCCTCTGCTTTATCGCACCGGTTATAATCTTCAACACCTGAGTGAGATCGTCGGGATGCACCAGCTCCGTTCCGGGACGTCCGATTAAATCCTCAGGCAGATAGCCGTAATTCCGCTCAACAGAGGGGCTGCTATAGACAATCGTTCCGTCAGCACCTATCTGGGTGATGGTATCCACCATGTTGTCGGTAATCAGGCGCAGCCGCTCCTCACGCTCCCTGAGTCTGCGCTCCATATGATGCTTGAAGAGGGCCGTGTCGATGTTCGTAAGGAGATCGAGCTCGCTCACCGGCTTGTTGAGATAGCCGAAGGGCTCGGTCTCCCGGGCGCGCTCGACAGTTGACTGATCGGCATTGGCTGTCAGGTACACGAGGGGGATATCATGCCGCTTCCTGATCTCCTGTGCCGCACGAATGCCGTCCATATCGCCGGCAAGGGTTATGTCCATGAGGATGAGGTCCGGCATCAGACGCTCGGCCGCGTTCACCGCATCCTCCCCGGTGACTTGAATCTCGGGCACCTGGTAGCCGATCTGACGAAGAATACTCGCGATGTCCAGGGCAACAACGGCTTCATCTTCAACGAGGAGAACAGTTGCCCCTTTCACGCCGTCAGTGTAGTCATCCATACCTGAGCCTCTGTACGTATAGCTGCTATTACAACATATACACTGTAAATAATTTTCCAAATACCGCAAGGAATTATTTATTCTTCCGCGCGGTTTCTTGACTTCAACCGGAATTCTCGCTATTCTATAAGAGCCCGTTGAAATCTACCGAAGGAGATAGCCGGAGGGGAGCAATACTTTTCTCATCCGGCTGCAGAATTCGAATGACTCGGTATCGAGACGCCCGATACGACGATTCAAGGACGGTATCGGGGAGCGGGAGAACTCCGCTCTTTCAGAACCATCAATTCTATTGACAGCGCTGCATGAAAGGATTACAGTAATCTCCCGAAGCTCGGTAGTTCCCAAAATCCTTCACCGGACAGTGCCATGAAAATAAAACAGGATGAAACAATCTATCTCGGTCTCGCAGAGCGGGTGAGCAAGGATCTGTTGAGCGATATGCTCCCTGACGGCAGGATGCCCCGATTTGAGAAGATGCTCACCGACATGACCGGCAAGATGAAAGAGATTCCCCCCTTTCAGGACATTGAACCCATTGACAACGCAATAGAATGCTTCATGGTGGATGATATTGAGGACCTGAGCCATTCCTACATCATATTCCGTCGCGGCTACCGGCCGAAGAGATGACTCCCCGAAGTCATGCTGACATGAACGCTGTGACGATACGGGACGGGGCGATCACCTTTTTTTAAGTTGACATAATATTCCGGCCTCGATAGGGAAGAGTGAATTGGAGAGGAAAAAACTATGACATACCAGAGAAATGTCGAACGAATTGAGCAGCTGGTCACCCAGCAGAATGAATGGCGTCAGAAGACCGTAAACCTGATAGCCAGTGAGAATGTTTTGAGCAGGCGGGCCCGGGCGGTTATGGGCTCGGACTTCTGTCACCGCTATGCCGAGGGACATCCCGGCGAGCGGTATTATCAGGGAACAGAGATTATCGACGAGATAGAAGCACGCGTAAAACAGCATCTGAAATCGCTCTTCGACTGCAAGCACCTCGATGTTCGCCCCATCTCCGGGACCATTGCAAACGATGCCGTCTTCAGCAGGTATATCAATCAGGGCGATATCGTCATGGTCAACTCCACGCAGGGGGGCGGCCACATCAGCCATCACCGCCACGGCTCTGTCGGGAAGTACTCACTCAACATCATCAACTTCCCCTTAACCGACGACGGTTACCACATCGACGTGGACGAAACCATACGCATCGTTAAAGAGGTACCGATCAAGGTCATGATAATGGGAAAGAGTCTCTACCTCTTCCCCGATCCGGTCAAAGAGATCGCTCCGATCTGCCGTGAGCTGGGCATTTCGCTCATCTACGATGCTGCCCATGTCCTCGGTCTCATTGCGGGGAAGCGCTTTCACGACCCGCTCGAAGACGGCGCCATCATCGTGAACGCCAGCACGCATAAGACCTTTTTCGGATCACAGCGCGGACTTATTTACAGCAATATGAAAGATAGTGATTGGTCGAAGATAGACAAGGGGGCATTCCCGGGGAGCTCGAGCAATCACCATCTGGACACCCTCGTCTCGCTGAGCATCACGACCTTCGAATTCCTGGCCTTCGGAGAAGCGTACGCCGATCAGGTTATCAGGAATGCCAGAGCACTGGGCGCATCCCTCGATCAGCGTGGATTCAGGGTGGAAGCAAAAGAATTCGGCTATACCGAGAGCCATCAGATCGCGGTTAATGTCTCGGCACTCGGCGGGGGCGATGAGGTGGCGCGGGTGCTCAAGGACAACAATATCATCCTGAACATGAACCTCCTCCCCAATGATCCCCTGGACAAAGTGACCAATCCGAGCGGCATCAGAATCGGCGTTCAGGAGATGACCAGATTCGGCATGAAGGAAGAGGAGATGGATGTCATCGCGGATCTCTTCAAGCGATGTCTCCTGGAGGGCAAATATATCGGGGATGATGTCATTGATTTCCGAAAGGGCTATCAGACCGTTCACTACTCCTTCGACGAGGATTACCTGGCGCTCAAAAAGGGCGGGGCGATGAAGGTCGTGCAGGAGGCATAATATCCATGTATCGAGTCTCGGTAACCGATTCCTTCTCCTCAGCCCATCAACTGAAGGGCTATCAGGGAAAATGCGAGGAGATTCACGGTCACAACTGGAAGGTTGAAGTCGAGGTGGAGGGATCAGAGCTCGATAAAATCGGGCTGCTCATCGATTTCGGAGAGCTGAAGAAGATCCTGAAGGTGGTGATTCAGGAGCTGGACCACCGAATGCTCAACGATCTGCCCGCTTTCAGGGAAATCAATCCCAGTTCGGAACATATCGCCCGCTACATTTACCACCGGATCAGGGAAGCGCTTCCGAAAGGCATTTCCATTCACACAATCGCCGTCTGGGAATCCGAAAACTCGCGGGCGATCTACTCTGAGTGATAAATCCCCCTCCCCGGGCAGCGGCGCACCTGGCTTGAAAAGTCGGTTCAAAAATAACAGCGCGCTCGAATTTTATCTTGACTGAAAAACAGGTTGTCATACCATTGCCACAGCACAACGCAGGTTCCACTCGCAGGATCACGATTATTCACAGGAACATCAATTGCTACAATCAGAAGTGAGGAGCTATGGAGGATTCAATTATCACTATTAACGGGAACGAGTATACCTTTGAAGAAGGTGAAACAATACTCGATGTTGCCACGAGAAACGGTATCTATATTCCAACGCTCTGCCATCTCAAGGGAACGGCACCGACCGGCGCTTGCCGTGTGTGCGTGGTCGAGGTTCAGGGTGCACGATTCCTCGTTCCGGCCTGTTCCATGCCGGTCAGCAAGAACATGGTTGTCCGGACCGATACAAAGAGGGTGCGTGATTCGAGACGGCTCAACATCGCTTTTCTTATGATTTCCGGCAATCACAACTGCGCTGCCCGCGGCTCGAGCGATGAAGACTGGACCGATTTTCAGCTCAATGTCGGCGCCTATGAAGGTGACACCGAGCTCTGCCCCGCCTACGGACGGTGCGAGCTTCAGGAGCTCGCCTATCGCTATCAGGTTTTTGAGCTGATTGATGAGCTCCGGCTCCACGGGTTGAAACCGAAATACGAGATGGAGCTCGCGAATCCATTCATCATTCGCGATTTCTCGCGGTGTATTCTCTGCGGCCGCTGTATCAAGGCATGCGATGAGGTTCAGGTAAACAGGGCCATCTCATTCGGTTATCGCGGCATTTCAGCAAAAATAGTCACCCGGGGCGACCGCCCCTACATCGAATCGGACTGCGTTTTCTGCGGTGAGTGTCTCCAGGCCTGCCCGGTCGGTGCGCTCGTCCTGAAGGATAAACAGTTTGAGGCGCGTCCCTGGGAGTTGAAACGGGTGGAGAGCACCTGCACATACTGCGGCACCGGATGTTCCATCGATATCTACGTCAAAGACAATCAGATCGTTATGATAAACGGCACCGAGTCAGGTGTGGTGAATAAGGGAAGTCTCTGCGTTAAGGGGCGATTCGGGTACGAATTTGTAAACAGCCCTGATCGATTGACCACGCCGCTCGTCCGGGAGGGAGATACCTTCAAGCAGGTCAGCTGGGATGAAGCGCTCGACCTCGTCAGTTCCAAGCTGACGGCAATAAAGGATGCTCACGGTCCCGACAGCATTGCCGGTCTCTCCTCGGCCCGGTGCACCAACGAAGACAATTATATCATGCAGAAATTCATGCGTGCGGTGATCGGCACCAACAATATCGATCACTGTGCGCGGTTATGTCACGCCTCGACTGTTGCCGGACTGGCCACCGCGTACGGATCAGGAGCCATGACGAACTCAATTGAAGACATCGACGTCAGCGATTGTATACTGCTCACCGGCACGAACACCACGGAGAATCATCCGGTTATTGCAAGCAGGATGAAACGGGCGGTTACCCAGCGAGGAGCAAAGCTTATCGTTATTGATCCGCGCGAAATCGATATGGCTCGCTTCGCCGATATCTATCTCCAGCCGAAACCGGGCACCGATGTCGCCTGGATCAACGGTTTGATGCATGTTATTATTAAAGATAACCTCTACGATAAGGAATACGTCGCTCAGAGAACCGAAGGCTTCGAGTCCCTCCGGGAGATGGTTGAGAAGTACACCCCGGAATACGTCGAGGAGATCTCCGGTATTCCGAAGGATAAGCTCATCGAAGCGGCCCATATCTACGCTCAGGCGAAAAGTGCCTCCATATTCTTCGCCATGGGCATCACGCAGCATACGACCGGCACCGACAATGTGAAATCGGTCGCCAATCTCGCAATGCTCTGCGGGAATATCGGCATACCCGGCGGTGGCGTGAATCCTCTACGCGGACAGAACAATGTTCAGGGCGCATGCGACATGGGATGCCTGCCCAACGTGTATCCCGGTTATCAGCGCGTCGATGATGCCAGCATTTCGCAGAAGTTCAAGGAGTCATGGAATAAACAGCTCCCGAAGGATGTCGGGCTCACCGTAACCGAGGTGTTCGAGGAAATCGAGAACGCCAAGATTAAGGCGCTCTACATCATGGGCGAGAATCCCCTTATGAGCGATCCCGATCTCAACCACCTCGAGAAGATCCTTACGAAACTGGACTTTCTGGTGGTGCAGGATATATTCATGAATGAGACAGCACAGTACGCCGATGTGGTGCTCCCGTCATTCTCCTTCGCCGAGAAAGAGGGAACCTTCACGAACACCGAGCGGAGAGCACAGCGCGTCAGGAAAGCGGTGGATCCCCCCGGCGAGGCATGGGACGACTGGAAGATAATTGCCGAGCTGTCACACCGAATGGGATACGCCATGAGCTATCAGTCGGCAAGTGAGATTCTCGATGAGATTGCCGAGCTAACACCAAGTTACGGAGGAATGAGTTTTAAGCGACTCGACGAAGAGGGCGGGCTACAATGGCCCTGCCCCACCGAGGATCACCCGGGAACAAAAATCCTGCACGAGAACATGTTCGTCAGGGGCAAGGGGCTCTTTCACGCACTTGAATACGCACCTCCCGCCGAATTGCCGGACAGCGATTTCCCCTTTATTCTGAGCACAGGTCGGGTTCTCGAACAATTTCACACGGGCACCATGACCCGCCGCTCCGAGGGCTTAAACATGTTATATCCGGAGGCTGTCGTTGAAATAAATCCCGCCGATGCGGAAAAGCATAATATCACCGACGGTGACAAGATAACGGTGTCCTCGCGGCGAGGCTCCATTGAGGTTACCGCCCGGATAACGCCCCGATCACAGCAGGGTTCGGTTTTCATCCCCTTTCACTTCTCTGAAGCGGCTGCAAATCGGCTGACCAATGCGGCTTTCGATGAGGTGGCAAAGATACCTGAATACAAGGTCTGCGCGGTCAAACTGGAGAAATAAGCGAGACATCGGCGTCTCGCATTTATAGTGTAGGGGCCCCCAGAGGCGGGCCCTACTCGTCTCCGAAAATTTCCGAATTCAAGGTTTTATCTACTATAAGCGAGACGTAAATGTCTCGCTTATTCAGCAAATACAAGTCCTTTTCGTACAAAGAGCGAGACGTCGACGTCTCGATCTTTAATTTTCTTATTGCACTATCTCCATTACATTTTATATAATCATAAAAAAAATTAAGGAAACAGCAATGCCATCGATACGGTGCGAATCATGCGGTGCCCTCATTCCGGTTGTCGAGGGGGAACACCTTACCTGTCCATACTGCGGTTCTGTTCAGAAGAGCGAAAACGGCAGAACGAAACAGTCCCCCCCTCCGCCGTCCAGGCAAACACTGTTCGGCTTGAAAATCAAAACGCTTGTGCTGTTCGTCATAGTCATAGTTGCCATTGCGGTAACCATCGGGATTTTCATGTGCCCCCCCCAGCAAAGGACTGTTGAAGAGAAGTGCATAGCCGACTCCAACAGAGAAATTTTCCAGGATGTCGCTCTTTCAAAAAAAATCGGTATCGATGTATATCACGGGACTTCATGGAAGGAAATCGAGAAGATAAGCACCGCAACAGGATTCAACCTTAATTATCTTGACGGACAGATACATGCAAAAAGCCTCGCACCCTTTCGTGTCCTGCTTATACTCGGTTCAACCGGCAAATCATTCAGCCGCAGAGAAGTCTGTACCATAAGTGATTTTGTGCGATATGGCGGCAGCCTCATTGTCGCGGCACAGGCATGGTCGTGGAGCTATAAAGAGTACGGCAACAAGCCCAACAGAGATTTCCCCTTGAACGTGCTGGGCAGGGAACTCGGGTATCGGATTACCGAAAACAACATTTTCGGCCCCGATTATCTGGATGAGGAATTAAAAAAGAATATAAAAACAGTGGCGAAACAAAACTGGGATCCATCCTGGATTGAATTATCCGAAGCTGAGATGAGAGTATTCATACGAGATACCCGGGGCCGCATTATTGCGGGCAGTTTCGCGCTCGGAAAGGGGAAGGTCATCGTATGCGGCCATGATACGATGCTCGAGGAGAATCCAGGCATGCTGAAATTCTTTTTAACGAATGTGGTGAAGTAGATGGTTTACCGTACTGCTTTGCTACATACTTCCGTTCCAATAATGTAATGCGGCTAACCGCGAAATCTCAATAAAAGAGCGCCCCCAGTTCAGAGAGAGGCGATCGCCCGCGGAGCGTCTATGAAACGGTGCTCCCTACTTAAAAAAAGCGGACGTCATTGCTGCTGAAATACGTCTCTTTCATCTCCTGTTCAGCGCTATATCCTTAATATACTGTACGGCTTTTTGATAATTTTCAGCTGTTCGATTCCCCTTCAGTAATGACTGCACCTTCACAAGAGTGCTTTTAACTTTTTTGAAATTATTCTTTTTAATATCCCTTTCTATTAAAGCTTTCCGGTAAACGCTCTCTGCTTGTCGTAACAGTACTTCAACAACAGAGATATCTGCCTGAAGGGAAGTTTCAGTGCAGGTATTGTAAACTTTACTTATTTTTTCAAGGCGGTCAATAATCGAATCTATAATATCACGGTAAAACAGATCATGACGTATCGGTTTATACCGTGCGATACCGCCGATAAGCGGATCGCCTATCATGCTTTTCGGGAAAATGGCCAGGGATAAACCTCGCCGCAATTGAGAGTGAGCCTGGTATATCCCGCCGTCGGGACCGATTGTTGTCGGTGCTATTGATTCTTCACGTGCTTCAGTAACATAACGGATTCTGCCTGTTTCCCTATCAAGCAGACCAACGGCCAGTTTCAAGGGCAGCGGCGCTTTAGGACCTAAAAAATAACCCGCCCCCATAACAATACCAACTCCATTCGGCGCAGGTGAAGCCAGAAGCATATTCATCTCGCTTTGTAAAGGGGCCAGATCAAAAACATCATAACTGGAACGCCACACAACCTCGCCGTGATCTCCGCGATCTATAACCTTGTGAGTATTTTTTGCAGTTGTCGCATATATCTCATTATTATCAGATGCCACACCAACAGATCCTCCTATCTGGTCTGATAACTTAAGGTCCCATATGAGTGTGCCCCTGGCAGTATCAATGGCTAATAATTTGCCATAATTGTCTCCCAGGTAAATGCGGCTGCCGTCAGCGCTCAGCGAAGGAGTTGAAGCCGATCCCCCTTCAAAATCGATCCGGTAGCGAATGCTGAATTTGAATTTACCTTTTCCGACGGGCAGTAAATCCAATCCGTACAGAGCGCCGAATTCCGATATGCCATCGGTCGTGCCGTCAACCTGATCTGGAGCTGTTGCCGCAATTACCACAACACCGCTTACCGGATCAACGGAAAAGAAGTTGGCTACCTTTACGCCATTGCCGAGGAGTATACGTGCCATGGTCAGGGGAATATTATTCTTTTCAGGCAAACTTTTTGAAAATCGTTTATAGTGCGGCAGCATCATGGGCAATACTTTCATGATAGGGGGATCCTTCACCGGAGAACGCTCTCCGGGAAGCATAAACGGTTCATCCAAAAGACTTCTTCCGGTGAACCGGTCATGAACATAAACATGGCCATCACCCGTAATGCCGATCAACGAGTCGGTCTTCGGGTGATAATTTATTCCGTAGGAATGCTTTTCAGTCGGGTCATCATCCGGCTTGACGGGCGCAAGTCCTGTCGGGACATCCCATACTATGCTCCCATCGGTGCGGACCGCAAGAATTCTATGGTATGATCCGAGATAAACAATCTGCCCGTTTTTTCTGTTTGGATCATCCAGAACAAGAGGTGTTCCGTTGCCGAAACTGAAACCCTGTATCGCCCACCTCCGTTTCCCTTTTTCCGGCTCGAGGGAAACGAGTATCACTCTTTCAGGGCTGAACATGGGCGAAAAGTAAATATTGCCGCTGCGGTCAAACACCAGACCCTCGTAGACGTACATATCAGGTTCCGCGATCCAGTCAAGTTCCATTACCGGCGCAAGAGCTATGGACACTTCATCACTGTTTCGTACGTCAGCATGCTGATCATAGAAACCTATATTGTTACCCGGGATCAGGTTTGGATATTTCGCAGCAGCTCTGCACCCTTCCGGCTTCCAGTGATGCTTCTCCGGCAATGGTAATTCTCTTAGTTTTGGATACTGAAACTGCGCCCACACGCAACAGATTATGAGAAGAATAAGTATGCCTGTTACGGCAAGAATAATTCGCTTTTTCATAGTTACCCTCCTATTCTCAAAATGCAAAGATGAAGTACTTGATGAGATAACTGCTCAGCTGCAATGGTGAACTCAGGAAAAATCAAATAACAGTCGCTCTCGTCGTCGGCGAGAGATTCCGGAGCGTCCCAACCGAAGCGGCAACCTCTTTTTTTATTCAACGCGATCCCAGGTTGTTGTTCTTCCAAGAGCCTCGTACTTCAAGTAACCCCTGATCTTCACCTTATTTCCGCCGCCTGCCAATCTGAATTTGCAATTGTATATCTTTCCGTTATTTACATCCAGAATATATCCGTTTTTATAACTGTTATCAGCTACTTTCTCAAATCCCCATAATACTTCCATTCCAAGAATTCTCTTATTCTTATACGTGCCTTCGCATTCTTCACAAACCGGGTTGGGCTTTCCTGGTGGATGCTGCAGTATCTTAACAATCCTGCCGTAATACTTGTTGCCCTTTTTATATATCTTAATCCAGGCATTCGGCTTCCCGTTTCTCTGGCTGTAATTGAGCCATGTCCCTTCAGGCGTCATATTTTCAGGGATGGCAATTTTTTTCTCAGTTTCTTTTTTAATGACGCTCTCATCATCTGATTGATCAGGCTTGCCGCAGCTTAAAACAGCAATGAACGGGGTAACAATCAATACAAAAATCACCGGCCGAATGATTTTTCTCATAATAAATCTCCTTACTTTAATAAAATTTTTATTCTGCAAAAAGACCTTTTACTCATTTTTAAACTTGAGAAAATTCTTCAGTGAAATCGTAAATCCGTTGCGATACGCGATATATATCAATACTGCCGCGATGATATTGCTCAGAGCAAATCCGAACCAGGCCGCTCGAACCTCATGTTCTGCATATGAATTAATCAAAATTTCAAAACCAAGTATCACAAAGATTAATCCAATAATAAAAAGCGCCCATTCTCTGAGTCCCGCTTTTGTATCACGCAATACATAAAATGCGATGAGGCCAATTAGTATGCCGAATATAAATGTAAACATAATCACTACCCCTTTCTTTTCGTATCTATTCCATAGGTTGGCAGTTCCAAATCCCACCACTCCTGTAAATCATCAGGATCCTTTGTTGTACCGTACCCGAATATATCATCCAGTACTTTCACAAGCCCCCCCGCAAGAGGGATATTCGAACTGAATGACTTTGCGATATCGTGCAGGGCTGTCTTATCCTGCTTCGTCCAGGGACAGTTTGCCAGACAGAGAGAGCACTGGGTGGCCTGCACAGCCATATAAGAACTGCACTTCGGTGATTCTTCGTAATAGACCTTCTTGCCCGGAGCGTTCCACATACCCTTTGGCTCCCATGTTGGATTATCTGCAAAGCTTATCGCACCTGCCGGACAT
>CAZZCF010000142.1:0-11116 GCA_964652955.1 uncultured Leptospirales bacterium | reverse complement strand
CTTATTATGACAACCTCCGGGAATACTCGTCCAGCATTAACAGAATATTTCCGATAAAAATTCCGATTATCGATGATCTTGTATTCGATGACGAAGATGAAAAAACTATTCTTGAAGTGAGAATCGTTGTAAAGAATTTTCTTAAGAAATATGAGCTGGATGCCTATGGCGATTATCACTATGCCTATCACTTATATGGCTTTTCGGACTGGTTGCGGGACGTTAACAGGGATGAGACTGCTATCGGGGGGAACATCATCGCCGTTGCGCGAAGTTATGTCCCTGGCAAGACGGTTACCATCAGCGGCAACTGCCCGGTCGGCAAGTATATTATCGCCTTCAGCGATACTTATACTGTAAGTGATTTTATCGTCGGAGACCGGACGCGGCCAACCTGTGATGAGCCCAAGCTGACCAGTTATCTCGTTCCGGGTGATCTTGAATCGCTGCTGGATTACTATCTGATGTACGAAAGCCACAAAGTGAATTTCAACAGCTTCGTTGCCTGTGTTGATGATGGGACCTACGCAGATGAGTGGGAAGCCTATGACGATCGGCTGCGTGTTTTCATGATACCGCCGCTGGCTACCTGGAGCAGTGGAGGCACCTATCAGCTCACGAATGTGCCCGTCGGGAAAACATATCATCTCTATTATGCTGACGATCCGGGATCGCCAAGTTTGCCGACAACCTTTCTCGGTCATCAAGTGATTACGGTAACAAGCGACATGGCTGGCCAGACCGTGAATCGTGATTTATAATCCATAACAGCGTGAAGGTATGAGGGAAAGGCGTTCAGGCGGGGAAGCGGAGCGAGATGACCGATTTGAGAATTCAGGTTCAGAAATACGGTGGTTCCTCTGTTGCAACCACTGAGCGGATTAAGGCTGTCGCTGAGAGGATCAAGAAGTATGTTGAGCAGGACTACTCGGTGGTGGTTGTTGTTTCAGCAATGGGGAAAACGACCGATCAGCTGATACAGCTCGCCAGGGAGCTGACCGCAAAACCGAGTATGCGTGAAATGGATATGCTTCTGGCGACCGGTGAGCAGGTATCGATTGCCCTTCTCACTATGGCGTTGCATGAGATTGGCATTGACGCTGTTTCATACACCGGATTTCAAATAGAGGTAAAAACTGACGGTAAATTTTCAAATGCGAGAATCAAGAGTATTTCATCTGAAAAGATTTTAAAGTCGTTACGGGAGAAGAAGGTTGTCATCATTGCCGGTTTCCAGGGTGTTGATGAAGAAGAAAATATAACCACACTTGGTCGCGGCGGTTCGGATACATCCGCTGTTGCAATTGCGGCGATACTGGGGACGCGCGATTGTGAAATTTATACTGATGTTGATGGGGTCTATACGGCTGATCCGCGGGTGGTCGAGCATCCGGTGAAGCTCAAGGAGATTAGCTATGAGGGGATGCTTGAGTTAGCGCGATTGGGAGCGGCGGTGCTTCATTCGCGATCAGTCGAGTTTGCCAAGAGGAATAATATACGCCTTCATGTCCGTTCGAGCTTCACCCCGGAGGAGGGGACTATTGTGATGGATAAAGACGAGATGATGGAAAAATTTGTGGTGAGTGGCGTAACCCACAAGATGGATGAGGCGAAGGTTACCATCCGTGATATTCCCGATCGACCGGGCATCGCCTCACGCCTGTTCGGGATGCTCGGTGAACATCACATTTATGTGAATATGATTGTCCAGTCAACCGGCCGTGATGATATTGCGTCTATCTCATTTACCGTTCAGAAGAGTGATCTTGAGAAAGCTGTTCAGATTTGTAACGATTTACAAATGGAGCTGGGTGGCTCTTCTGTTGAGTATAAGGAAAATATCGCGATTGTATCTTCTGTCGGCGTTGGGATGTTATCGTCCTATGGGGTCGCAGGGAGGATGTTTCGGGTTCTCGCAGATCACGGAATCAATATTGAGATGATATCAACCTCTGAGATAGGCATCTCCTGTGTTATTGACAGTAAATACGCCGAGCTGGCAACGAAAGTGGTTCATGAAGAGTTCCTTGAGAAGGATGAGAGTTCGAAAAAGTGACATGTGTTCACTGTTAAATACGACAGGTTAGCTCCATCTGAAATCGTTACTCATCGATAAAGCGAAGAGATATCGATTATAACGGTATCATCGAACTTCACTGCTGAAACCGGTGATGCCGGAGCCGATGCCATTCATCGATTGATGCGGGAGATGCATTGCGAATATCATTGCAGGAGAACATTGAACGGTCGGAATGAATGATGAGCGATCAAAGGTACAGCGGGGTGAAGGTCTAGGTGATGGTTTATGCCGCTTATCTTATATTCTGGTTTATTATCCCCCTTCTCTGCGTATATTTCAGAATCAGAAAAAAGATTAAAACCGGATTTGCTCTGGGAATGGTACTTACTTCTCTCTTCCTGGGTTTTATCACTGCCAACACCTTTCAAGAGACGATTGAGCAGCGCTTTGTCCGGTTAGTCAATGAGCAGAAGTTATCTGAAGCTGAAAGAGTCCTGCAGTGGATTCTGCAGAAAAATCCTCGCGATCTCCAAAAGATTGAAATTTCGCAAATTCTCGATCGTGAAGCGTTTCGAAAATTGAAGAAAAAACTTGCGGATAACTATATGAGAATTATACGTACGACCCTGGACAGTGTGGAACCGTCGAAGAACGACTGTGACGATATTGAGGAATTGCGAGATACTGTTGCGCGGATGAAGAATTCGTTGAGATTGCTCGAAATGGCGGAAGCGCTCGGCGAAAAAGATTCTGGTATGCGAGACGCAGTACAGGCAGGTATTGAAAGAAACACGGAAGCGCTCGCTCGTCTCGAGGGTAAATGCAGGTAGACGGCGTGCGCGTGTATGAGTGAAGAGCTGGAAATTCCTGTGATCGCTGAGCGTCATGGTGAGAAGAGGTACCGTGCTGTACTCTTTGATATGGATGGAATCGTTGCTGATTCGATGGACTATCATGCTGAGGGATGGCGGCAGGTTTTACGGGAGTACTGTGGACTCGAGCTGACAAGAGAAGACATATTCAAACGTGAAGGGATGTCCGGTCTTGAATCGATCGTTGATATCTTCGAAGAAAAAGGAGTGCCGGTTCCTTCCGGAGAAGTTCTCTCTGAATTGCGTGAGAAGAAACTGGAGCTCTTTGAGCGACATGATGTAACGGTTTTTCCGGCGATACGAGATATCCTGGACCTCCTTTCACAGAAGAAGGTTGCGATGGGATTGGTTACCGGTTCTTTGAGGAGATCGGTACAGCATGTCTTGAGGGATGATGTTCTTCGCCATTTTGAGGCTGTTGTCACCGTTGATGATATTTCAAAGGGGAAGCCGGATCCGGAGCCGTATCTGTGCGGCATGGCCCGGCTCGGCGCGGAGAAGAGCGATGTCCTTGCCGTTGAGAATGCCCCGATGGGTATTCTCTCTGCAAAGAGAGCGGGGATAGACTGCTTTGCAATTGAAACAACCCTCGATGAAAGTTTTCTCACCGGAGCGGATCGCATATTCGGAAATCACGCGGATCTCTATGATTATTTCTGCCGAATGTACAATGCAATCTGAGTAAGTGTGCCTTCAGCACGTTGCCTGTAATTGGGCAATGTAAATTCATCTGAAACTGTTTTTTCATTGACATCGCTTTACGGTTGTTTCAATGTCAGTGCGTGTTGTTTTTTTATTTTCTTCTTGCTGAGAGAAAATCACAATTGAGAAATAAGGATGATCGATGAATCTTGCATGGATTCCGAATTCGCTGACCATGGGGAATCTCCTGCTCGGATTTATATCCGTAGTGGTGGCAAGCCAGAATAGCTTTCAGGCATATAGTATTGCTGGTTTTCTGATCCTGGGTGCGGCACTCCTCGACGGTTTTGATGGACCGGTGGCACGAGCGTTGAAGGTAAGCAGCAGGCTCGGTGCAGAACTTGATTCACTGGCAGATTGTATTGCCTTTGGTGTTGCGCCGGGTTACCTTGCATATAAAGCGTATTTATCCGGGATATGTTTTCCTGGCGTGACCCTGCCGCTTCTCGGGACTCCGCTGGATTTCGGCATTTTTATTGCATCCCTATTCCCGATCTGCGCTGCGTATCGCTTGGCGCGGTTCAATGTGAATTCAGATCCCAATTCATTCAGCGGGTTGCCGTCTCCGGCTGCAGGTGTTGTTATGGCACTTGTGCCAGTAAGCTTTGGTGCCATCATCCACAGCGAGCTGATCTACAAGATGATTTTCGCTGTTTTTTATATTATCACTGCACTGTTAATGGTATCAACAGTCAGATATGCCAAGCCGAAACCATCATTTATAACAAATCTTAACAGAATTAAACTTCTCGTTTTTATCGTTGGCATTATTCTGTTGTTGATATTTTTCAAGAAGCTGTCGGTATTTATCGTCATCGCATTGTACATTCTCTCGGGAATTTACAGCTTCATCATACAGTTCATTCAGGATCACAGATACTAGCTCCTCGTGGGCATTGCGTCTGCTGATGTGCCGTTCCCGCTGACGGCATAACGAAATATCGGTGCGGAAAGGTATCTCCATGGGCGAGTTTTCACACTATACAGAAGATGCTTCTTCGAGAATGGTTGACATTTCCGAAAAAGAGGTGACGGTGAGGACAGCAAAGGCATCCGCTTTTGTGAAAATGCAGGATGAAACGCTGCATATGATCGAAGCGCAGCTTCTCCCCAAGGGGAATGTTTTTGAGATCGCAAGGATTGCCGGGATACAGGCAGCAAAAAAAACAGCAGAGATGATACCGATGTGCCACCCGCTGCTTATAAGCTATATTGATATCAGTATAGCGGTTAATAGAGAGCGGAAAGGAGTTGCCATACGTTCGGTTATCAAGCTCGATGGTAAAACCGGCGCAGAGATGGAAGCACTGACAGCGGTTACCGTTGCAGCTTTAACTGTCTACGATATGTGCAAGGCTGTTGATAAAACGATGTTGATTGAGGATATAAAATTATTGGAGAAGCGAGGTGGAAAGTCGGATTTAAACTTCAATGATAATACTGTTTAGGGATTTGCAGGTTTTAAGCAAAAAATTTTAATTTTATATAATTGTGCCATATTTTTAAATAAAACCCATTAAATCCTCCTAAGTGCCTTTATTTCACAATAATTGTATTTGAAGTTTTTGCAATTTATGCATATTTTATTGTTAGCACTCGTTTTATTGAGTGCTAACAATATCTTTAAATCTTATTTTTTTACCCTGGATTTTGTATATTAACTATTATATCTATATATTAAATTTTTGAAAGTATTTAGGTGATTTGCAAGATCGCTTATATCTTAAATTTTTTTCAATCAAAAAGGAGGCTGAAGTGGCTATTAGACCATTAGGAGATCGAGTTCTCATCGAGGTTATGGAAGAAGAACCTTCAAAGGAGGGTTCTCTGTATATCCCTGATACAGCTAAGGAGAAACCGCAGCAAGGGAAAGTTATTGCCGTTGGGAATGGCAAGTATGAGGATGGAAAACTCGTACCGCTTGATGTCAAGGAGGGAGATACCATCCTTTACGGGAAGTATGCGGGGACTGAGATAAAGTATAAGGGTACAGAATATTTAATCGTACGTGAGAGCGATATTTTAGCTATCATCGAATAGCACGATAATCAAATGAAAGGAAGGTGTTTCTATGGGAGGCAAGATTCTACAATATAATGAAGAGGCGAGGAGATCGATTTTTGATGGTGTTTCCAAGCTGAATAATGCTGTCAAAGTCACCCTCGGACCCCGTGGGAGAAATGTTGTAATCGATAAAAAATTTGGTGCTCCAACCATCACGAAAGATGGCGTTACCGTGGCAAAGGAAATTGAGCTGGAAGAGCCTTTTGAGAATATGGGAGCTCAAATGGTCAAGGAGGTAGCGACAAAGACCAATGACATTGCAGGAGATGGAACAACAACGGCGACCATCCTTGCACATTCAATCTATAAAGGGAGCCTAAAGAATGTTACCGCTGGTGCGAATCCTATGGATTTGAAGAAGGGTATTGATAAAGCGGTTTATGCTGCAGTTAAGTTTATCGCCGAAACTTCCAATGAAATAAAGGACAAAACAGAAATAGCATCGGTTGCGGCTATTTCAGCTAATAACGATGAAGAGATTGGCCAGCTCATTGCCGAGGCAATGGAAAAGGTTGGCAAGGACGGTGTGATTACCGTTGAGGAGGCCAAGTCGATTGAAACAGCCCTCGAAGTTGTTGAGGGTATGCAGTTTGATCGGGGGTACATCTCACCCTATATGGTAACCAATCCTGAGAACATGGAAGCAACTCTTGAGGATGCATACATTCTGATCCATGAGAAGAAAATTTCAACGATGAAGGATCTGCTGCCCGTTCTCGAGAAGGTAGCACAATCGGGAAGACCCCTCTTGATAATTTCCGAGGATCTCGAAGGTGAGGCGCTCGCAACCGTTGTGGTCAACACCTTGCGCAAGACGATTACCTGTTGCGCTGTGAAGGCACCGGGATTCGGTGACCGAAGGAAGGCGATGCTTGAAGATATTGCGATTCTGACAAAGGGACAGGTCATTTCTGAAGATCTCGGGTTGAAGCTTGAAAACACTACTGTCGACATGCTCGGAAGAGCAAAGAAGGTTATTGTCGACAAGGAAAATACCACGATTATTGAAGGCGCCGGTGAATCAAAGGAGGTCCAGGGAAGAATTTCGGTCATCAAGAAACAGATTGAGGAAACGACATCCGATTATGATCGTGAAAAACTTCAGGAGCGGCTGGCAAAACTCGCTGGCGGAGTAGCAGTTATCAATGTCGGTGCAGCCACCGAGGTCGAATTGAAAGAGAAGAAAGCTCGAGTCGAGGATGCACTCTCTGCAACGCGTTCAGCAGTTGAAGAGGGTATTGTTCCGGGAGGCGGGCTTACCCTGTTGTATGCTCAGAAGGCGATGCAGGAGCTATCGGAGAAGCTCACCGGTGACGAGAAGATTGGTGCAGATATCGTGGTAAAGGCAGTAGAAGAGCCCATGAAGCAGATAGCAGAGAATGCAGGATTTGAGGGAAATATTGTCGTCGAAAAAGCCAAAGTAGAGAAAAAAGGTATTGGCTTTAATGCTGCGAAACTCATCTGGGAGGATTTGGAGAAAGCGGGAATTATTGATCCGGCAAAGGTTGTGAGAACCGCACTCCAGAATGCTGCTTCTGTCGCTGGTATACTCTCGACAACAGAGGTTCTGGTAACTGACAAACCAGAAGATGAGAAGATGCCGGCGATGCCACCGGGCGGAATGCCCCCTGGCGGCATGTACTAAGCGACGAAATGGATATGACCTTACGGAGATACTGAAGAAGTATTTCGTTTATGAAATAAAAAAAGGGTGTGGCGACACACCCTTTTTTTATTTCCACATCAGTATGCAGATTCACTTTGGGAAGTTGACGGTCTCCTTGATGCTGTAGGGGGTTTTCTGCTGTGCTTCATGATAGATCCTGATGAGAATTTCAGCGAGGATGCCCAGGAGAATGAACATTACACTGAGAATGATAAGCATAACGGTGAGAAGAAGGAGCGGATTTCGTATCATTGAGTGATTGAGGAATATCTTCATCAGGATAACGACAATGCCGCTTGCGACACTGAATATGGCGAGGGCCATGCCGATGCCGCCGAAGATGTAAATCGGTTTGGTCGAAAAACTCCCGAGAAACTTAACGGTTATCAGGTCGAGTATCACTTTAAAGGTTCTCACTATACCGTACTTCGATGTTCCAAATCTCCTCGGATGATGTTTTACCGGCACTTCGGTTATCGCCGCGCCTATCCATGATACATGAATCGGTATGAATCGATGCATCTCCCCGTAGAGCTTAACCTGCTTCAGGACCTCACCACGATATGCCTTCAGTGAGCAGCCGAGGTCGTGTATGGGGACACCGCTGACCCGTGCGATGAGCCAGTTGGCAATTCGTGAGGGGATGGTTCTGGTCAGGAGGGTGTCCTTTCTGTCGACGCGCCATCCGCTCACCACATCGTATCCCTCTTCCACCTTTTCAATAAGACGAGGGATATCCCTGGCATCATTCTGAAGATCGGCGTCCATGAATACCACAATCTCACCGCTGCTGCTATCGATACCGGCGGCCATGGCAGCCGTCTGACCGAAATTTCTCCTGAACTGTATCAGCTTAACCCGTCGGTCGTGCTTCGCAATCCCCTTAATAACCTCGGGGGAGCGGTCAGTGCTCCCGTCATCGACAAAAATAATCTCATAGGGTTTTTTAAGTGCATCGACATGCTCGGTTATGTTTTCATACTGGAGCATAATGTTCCCTTCTTCATTGTAAACGGGGAGGATGATGGAGAGATATGTTCGCTTTCCCTTTTTCCTCGTATAGGTAGTCATCGCATCTGTTCCCTTCGTGATAAAAAAAGTTTTACTTTTCTCAACGGGCCTGTACGCTGTTACTTGTTTATCGGGGAATACTCTACTGATGGTAATTAATATTTCAAGAAAATAATAGACGTGCAGGAAGGGGCGTTCATGCGTGAATCGGTGCTCAGCTTCATGGTAGATCCTCTCCGGGAGATGTTGTTTCAGGCGCATACCCTCATTGAAGGAATTGTTCGGCGAGAGGGGAAGCGGGTTGCAGGGCTGGCCTGCGATATGCTCCCCGTCGAGGTGCTTTCGGCGTATGATCTTCTGCCTCTGAAGCTGCCTGCCGTGATGCTGAATGAGCTTCGGGATGGTACGACGGGAGGGCAGGAAGGGAGTCACCTCTATGACTGGATTGTACTTTCTGAGCAGTGTTGCAACAGGCACCGCTATGAGCGGGGAAGTGATATCCCGATTCTCACATTTTACAATCCCGGTGGTTACGGAGAGCATGCCAGTCGAACTCTTCATCGCTCCCTTGATGATCTGTTGAGAAAAATGGGAATTTCCCTCGAGAAGCTCGATACGGCCCGCTTGATTGAGATGACTGAGTTATATAATGCCATGAGACGACTCGTTCGAGGCATCAGCGAGATGAGACGAGAGAATCCGCAGCTCCTCTCCAATGATGATATGATCGCTCTTTTCGAGGCTGCACAGTGCCTTCCGCCGGCGCTCGTTATCGAGCACCTGCTGCGAGTGCGAGAGGCGATCAATACGGCGGAGAACATCGATCCACCTCACTGTGAAATATCGGCATTGGTATCGGGCGGAATTCTGACCGATGGGAGCTTCCTTGATGAGATTGAAAGCGCAGGTTGTCTTGTTGCCGAGGATGATCTCTGTAACGGAAGAAGACAATTTGATCTCTCCTTTAATGTTAACGCTCCCTCGCTGTACCATGAGATACTGGATGCGTATTCGTATCGTCCACTCTGCCCCTCGAAACGAGATGCGCAGGAACGATTTGAACTGCTGTATCGATTGCTCGGTGATCACGACATTGCAGTCGTAATTTTTTTGAGAGATCCGGTTTGTCAGTGCAGAAACGAGCAGATAGAATTTCTCAGGGTAAAGCTGATGCGAGCGGGAATAGATCCGCTTGTCATATCGCCGCCATCGGTATCGGCTGCTGCGGAATATGCACGCCGCGTAAAAGGGGTTTCATGAGGGTGATGGATACCGCTTCACCTGAAGTGATGCCTGCATATTGATTGGGCAGTCTGGAGGTACGCTACCGAATCATCATGATGTATTCAGCCGCTATCTGAAATGCCTCGAGAAGGAAGAGGTCGTTCTTCAGATCTATGATCTGATCATCATCCTCCTGCCGTATGCTTTTTTCGATATCCTTTTTCTTCTGCTCTTCGAGCAGTGATTCTTCTTTCAGGCTGATGCTTTTATCGCTGATTTTCTTTTTGAGCTTCTTTATCCGCTCGATCAGCTCCTGGAACTTTTGGCTCTTTTTTATCCTCGTATAGGAGCTGCTCTTGAGGCGGTTTACGATATTCCTGTTCAGGTATTTATCATATGGTTTGAAATTGGCACTCTTCAGTCGTTTCCATGTAACAGGGTATTCCATTTTGTTCTCGCCGATTTCCCATATTGATGAGAGATCAGGGATGGTAATATCGGGATAGATGCCATTGAGCTGATTGGAAGTTCCGCCGGGCTGATAGAATATTGCGGTTGTAATTTTAATTGCTCCCTTCTTGTTTGAGAGCACCTCATAGGACTGTACGGTTCCCTTGCCGAAAGTGTTCGAAGAGCCGATTATCAATCCCCGTTGATAGTCCTTCATCGCGCCGGCAAAGATCTCCGAAGCACTGGCACTGAACCTGTCTATGAGAACAATTATGGGACCGTCATAATAGACATTCGGAATTTTGTCGTTGAGCTCTTCAACGTATTCATGGCTATACATTATCTGGACAATGGGTCCCTCATCGATGAAGAGTCCTGCAAGATTGACTGCCTCGTCCAGTGCTCCACCGGGGTTTCCCCTGAGATCAATTATCATGCCGTCGATGCCCTTGTTTTTGAGTGAATTGAGGTGATAGATGACATCTGTCGATGAGCTCTTCGCATTGGGTGAATTGTTCTGAATTGCATCGAAGTCTCGATAGAAGGAGGGTAATTTGATATAGCCAATACGCGTTTTGCGATTTTGCGTTTTGACGGTGTGTATGTCCGACTTGGCGGCACGATCTTCAAGCTTAATCTCTTCTCTGATAATCGGGATGACCAATCGGACCTGCTTTCCCGTGTTGATGTCCTCTCGGATTATAGTCAGTCGAACCTCGGTTCCCTTTTTCCCTCTGATCATTTTAACGACATCACGGAGGTCCATATCAATGACATCGACAGGTTCTGCATCTTTCTGTGCAACAGCGATAATCTTATCATTCGGTTTGAGCTTGATGTTTTCAGGAAGCTTGCTTGCGGCGCCTCCCGGTACAATCGATTCAACCTTCACAAACCCGTCTTCGGATCTCAGCAGAGCGCCGATACCCTCAAGCTTCAGTTTTGTCGATATCATAAAGTCTTCATGATCTTCCTGGGTCAGGTAATTTGAATGCGGGTCGAGTGCCGTTGAAAAGGAGTTGATAAAGATTGCGATAACCTTCTCATGAGTCATCTCGTCAATCCGCTTTTTTTGAAGAGTGTACTTTTTGAGGAGCTTCTTCTTCG
>CAZZCF010000141.1:0-11180 GCA_964652955.1 uncultured Leptospirales bacterium | reverse complement strand
CATCCAATCCTACCTTGGTTTGCAAGGGAATTCCCAGGACTTTCTTGACATCATCGATGATATTATCTCTGAGAAGAATGAGAAACTCGCTCAGTTCGAAAGGATCAAGAAATATCGAATTGTCGAGATTGAGTTCTCCAAGGATACCGGAGAACTGTCCCCCTCTTCAACGGTGAAGAGACGCTCGATACAGGAAAAGTACATTGATGTTATTGATAATATGTACAAAGAGTGATCGATGGTATCGGTGGTTTATATTCGAAGAGAAGTGAGAAGATGATGGTTCTGTCGCCTGAGAATGGACAATGGTAATTTCGAAATCCTTTACAGGATATCATATTAATAATATTTTTGAAGTCCCCTTCTGTTGAACGATATTACCGTAATGAACTTTCTGACTGTTATAAAGAGCACAGATTTCATTGACAATTTCAATTCTCTTTTTTACCTTTGAGGAACATGAATTTTTACTAAGAGGCGCTCTTTGTATTGACGAAGTCTTTGGTTTGTATAGTTTCCCTCATTTGTTTTTTTTACTAAAACGGTGGAGGTTCATATGTCTTCAAGATATTTCTGGTACGTGATGATGACGGGTGCGATTATCGGATGGCTCTTCGCAATCTATGGGCTCATTGCTCCCTTTGCGAATAAAACCGTGCACCTGATATGGCTGATAGTGCTCGTCGTGTGGGTTATCGGGCATCCACTTGAGTTGCCGATATCCCTGCCGATTGGCGAGAAGGCTGGCATCTCGAAGCAGCGAACGATAATAAAGACGATACTCTTCGGTTTTACCTGGTGGCTTCCCGTTAAACTCGGTATTTTCAAGGAGTAGGATGCAGTTGCCTGAAAAGAATTTTTTCTTGAACAGGAAGCTGCATTTTATTATCTTATTGATGAGTCAGTATACCAAGGGAGGGGTATATGGAAAATGTACAGAATATCAGCGGTGCTGATGCTGTTACCGCAGGGTTTACGGTGCGTTCAGAGGTTGTTCGGGAAGCGGCAGGCACCTACGAGGAAGAGCGAGTTCAGGAGAGCAGAGTCCCTGAAGAGAACAGGGGCGTTCATGTCGATACCTACGCTTAGATCAACTCCTGCTCATATCTTCCAGTATCGATGATGCGTCATTGATCTCTTCGAGATTCACAAGCATCTCCACTGTTTTTTTTCTTTTCACTCCCCAGCACCTGTTAAGCTTATATATAGTGTTTATCTCTCCTGTTGAATACGCTCTCCGTTGCGCCGAGGGTTTGTTTCACGCCGTAATTATACTGCGTGTTGTCATCCATAATAATTGTTCCCTCGGAGCCGAGTTTGTTCCCTTTAGCATAGTTGCGGGAAGCTTCGGTCGAATCGCACTGATGACACGGTGTTGATCTCGCCACGAAGAGAAAGCATCCACCCCTTTTTCTCTTTTGCGCGGTAAAGTCAGTGAGAGCCCGGGATAAAGTTTCCTCTTCCGGCATTGCTGATTCGTTCGCCAATGAAAGCAGATTAGCATTTCATTAATCTGCTCTCCTGGATGATAGGCACGTACAACAGCGGTGTTTTCGTTGACAGGGTGATAGGGGGATGGAAGGATGCTGAAAGCGAGGTGATAGGACGATGGGCTCACAGGTTCGAACAGCGGAGAGCTGTGTATTCTGTAACATATCGCAATTTAATATACTCCTGCGAAATGAAGATGCCTTTGCCATTCTCGATGAGCATCCGGTCACCGATGGCCATACGTTGATTATACCCGTAAGGCACTTCTCCGATTTCTTTGAGATTACTGACTCTGAACGGACAGCAGTATTTGAGCTCTTGCAGATGAGAAGGCAGATGCTTCTGGAAAGTGATTCCGCTATTGATGGTTTCAATGTCGGAGTCAATATCGGAGCGGCTGCCGGGCAGACGATTTTTCATGTTCACCTGCATCTAATCCCGAGGAGGCGGGGTGACGTTGAGAATCCCCGTGGTGGTGTGCGTGGCGTCGTGCCGGGAATGATGAATTACTGATCTCCGATTGTGAAAGCGAAGGATAGTGCCGTCAAAGTGTACTGTTTCCAATAAAGTTATTTACAGAATGAACGTAACCGTATACAGGGGAGCTGTTACTATGGACACTTGCTGGCATTGGTGTTAAGGGATGAACCTCAGAAGAATTCTCTCGCTTGCCATTATAGTATGTATCGGCTGCTCCACTACTCCTCGTACCGATTCCGAGAAGAGTTATATCGATGAAAAAAAACTATTTGTCTCGTATTTCAGCCTGAACGTATCAACACATCTCAGCACCTACAGTGAGCTCAGTGTCGTTGAAGCGGTGCAGCATCTCGAGCGGTTTCAGGATATAGAGAATGCCTGGATTGTCGAGGAGAATAACAAGCTGATTGCTGTATTGAAGACTGATGGCGCTTCCATAGGCGATATCCTTACAGAGTCATGGCTTCTTCCCGAGATAGCTCGGGCGAAGGAGGCAAAGGCAATCATGGTGATTATAAGACGGAATGGCAATCACCTGATCTACACTTTCATTTCGCCCCTCTTCGATAGAGTCTTCAACAGATACATCGGCGCGGCTATTATTCAGTATGCCAGGCGTCGATGATGTTTATTTCCTGCTCCCCTGCAGTTTCAAGAATCCAAGCACATAGACGATAACGAAGTAGTGGAATCGCGAACCGCATCCCTCCCAGATATGGGAATAGAGCATGACGAAGAATCCCTTGAGGGAAGAGAGTGTTTGTAGCTCGCCATCCGGTGCTGCTAAGCCGATATATCTTACGCCGAGGGGCTGTAACGGTTCAAGGTTTATAAAGAAATAGATAAAGGTTCCGACGAAATAGATCGCGCAATATCGGTACAGTTCACCTCCCTTGAGCCCGGCGATTATCAGCGTGATAAAGGTAACATAGAGCATTGCCATGATGGGCCCAGCCCTGAACATCGGTCGAACGGAGGTGATCTCCTTTCCCTGTGCTAAATATCCCACCGTCAGGGAGAAGATGAGGACAAGCAGCAGGGTGGCGAGATAGAGGTTTCGCCGCTGCTTGAAGTCCTCATTGCGGTTGAGTTAGAGATCGAAAAACCAGTAGCCCATGACGGCATGGATGCCCCCCTCTGCAAATCCCTGATATATCCAGAGAATCGATTGCGGAAGCGTTAAGCCGAAGACCGAGAGGATGAAATCGCCGCGCAGTCCCATCAGCTTTAGAATAAGCTCCATAAAACCCTGCCAGAAGGCGCCACTCAAAAACATTACGAGATAATTTCGATCGTTCCTCTTTATCAAAAAAAAGAGAGCGACAGCGAAGGCGACTATCATGAGCAGCAGCCGTGTCTCGTAATAGCCGGCGTGATCGAAGTTACGAATCATCACGATGCTCATATCAAACCTCCAGTAAAATTTATTATGGGCGGAGAAAGATCAAATCGATAATGAAGTTTTCAGACATATCTTCACAGTTGCACCATCTCTGGACATCGGCCGCGGCCGGTGTAGATGAAATTCCAACAGTGCGCGGTGACGGTATCACTCCTTCTCCGTAATTATCTGAAACAGCGCTTTCATGGTCGCACCGGCAGCGGATTCAAGAATATCAGGACCCGTGATCTCGGGACTGTCAGCAGGTGTATGGAAGAACTGATGGCTGCCGGCCATCCCGATGTAGGTGTGATATCCCCGCCTGCGGACATCTTCCATCTCGCCAATTGTTTTATATATACCCGGCAGAGGAATAAATCCCAGGTCGAGATAGTAGGTAAGATATATATCGAGATTTGAGGGATTGAAGAAGAAGAGCTTCCGGTACCGTAAAAGCTCGTTCATGTTTCTGAATCCTTCTTTCGTCTTCTCCAACCGGTAGGCGGCAAGGGAAGCTCCCAGGTGAAGCCAGCAGTACGTATCCTCTGATCTTGGAGCCTTTTGGTTCATGAAGAGGTCCATTCCGCCATGTCCTATTTCATGCCCGGTTGTTCCTATGAAAATAAAATGAGCTTTCAGGTTGTTTCGTGCGATCCACCGTGCAAGGCCGAGGAAGAGAGCAATGCCCGGTCCCCGCTCGGCGGCGCAGGTAAACCAGCCGCTGAGCGGCGTTGAGATAACAATCTTTTTGCGACCCCGGTTGAGTTCAGCGATAACATTTCTCGTCCTGGCCTTTTCCCGGTATTCACCTCGTATCGATATTGTTATCGGTATATTCTTCTCAATTGCATTCTTGAGGATCGGCTCATCATTCTGGCCGATGAGAACAACCGGAATCGGTGAGGGCTCATCATCTGCCTTGACATTATACATGAATATCTCACCGGAGGCATGTTCAGTGATGACGACGGCGGCACGGGCTCCTCTCGCTGCGATTTCGTGGATAATTGTTCTATGAAATGGTTTGAGATATGCCCCGGTGAGGGTCCTGGGGAATCGGGTGAGCACGATATTCCCTTCGTAGGAGGTTTTGCCCTTTTTCTCAGGCATCAGGGGAGCGGTAACTGAAAATGATGCCTCCTCCGGCCACCAGTGCGGGTAGGTTTTCAGTTTCTTATTATTGTACAGGATAAAACCGTCGCGGAAGGAGTACTGCCGTACGGTAAAATTCTGAAATTGGGTTTTATAGCCGAGCGAGTTGAGCTCCTTCGCTATCCAGGCAGAAGTGTTGCGATCCCCTTCGTTTCCGGTGCGATGATCCCCGAAATTCACGTAGGTGACGATATCCTCGTAGAGCCGCTCGCCCTTCAGGGAACTCGTATCCATCCTTTCGGGAATCTCCTGCATGACGACATGCAAGTACAGTGCATAAATGAGAATCAGCATGATAATAGTGAGCAGTATAATAACAATACTTTTTGCTGTGATTATGATGCCACTCAGCACTTTTTTCATCGTGTTGCCTCTTTTCCGTTTTTCAGTTACATTCCGTTATTAGATTGTATTTGTTTATTTCCGCACGAGCTCAACCAGCGAGCTCGTATAGCCGGTTCCGCCCTTCTCATGAAAGTCCTCAACCTCGACATAGTAGGCGAGGTTCATATCCTTCTTCAATGTCACGATTGCTTTCTTCGCATCACCACTATCCTTCATGGCAATGGAGCTCCATTTCGCAAAGCGCCAGTCGCTGGTACGGTTGTAAGCATAGAAGAGTCTGGTTCCCTTAATGGTGTTTGGTGAATTGATCTGTGCAGTAACCGTCAATTGAGCTCCTTTTGTATCTGATTGCGCGGTAACGGTTGGTACTTTCCGCTTGTAGAAGTTATGGGCAAGCCACATTCTCCACGCGGCGAGATGTTTCGTCGAGACCCATGAATGGGGCAGGTTGTCAACGTACAGAAAGGCCTTATCACCCTCAAACTTGGACATCATCCCATTGGGGGTACCGAGAGCGTAGAACTCATCATTGGTGCCCAGGGCAACAAGATAGGATGATTGTATCTTATCCCTCCAGACATAGGGATCAAAAGCCATGATCAGGAAGAATCCTCCTACGTTATTGAAGGTATCAAGCAGCTTGGCAGCAGGTTGATATCCCGGTCCTTCCCGCTTCTCGGCCGGCCCCCCTATGCCAGGGCCGAACTGCGCGAATTTCATGGAGATCCAGTACAGGTGATTGCCGCCGTAGAAGCAGTTTGCCATGATGCCGGCAACTCGTTCGGGATCAGCTCCGGTTGCCAGGCTCACCGAATACCCCCTTTTTGAACATCCCATGAGAACGGCCCGTTCGGCACGAATCTCGGGAAGGGAGTGCATCAGGGTAATAGCGCGCAGATAGGATCTGACAATCGGGACGTAAGGGAACCAGGACATATCCTTCGTCTCCTTGAGTTTTTTCAAGCCATGACCCATCATATCGGATTCGTGCATGCCGAAGATGAGTGCAGGCGGATTGGCGAAGATCATGATGGGAATACCGAGATCAAGCGCGGTTCCCTCGCAGTATTCAGCCTCGGTGTTGAGATTTGTGCCGGGGATGGTACGTCTCGCATATCCATCTTCATCAAAAAATCCGATATGGGTTCCGATAATTCCGGTATTGCCGTCGGGCGTGAAATTTTCAGGGACATAGATTCGCGCCCTGTGCTCCCAGAGGGAATCGTGCCAGTTCTGGCTGAAAAAGGTTAGCTCGATGACGCGTATCTTCTTCCCCTTCCGGGCTGTGCTGTCGATAACCTCGTTTCGTATTATTTTCGTTTTCAGCGTCGATTCATCCTTTATCTCGTCCATGTCGAAGAATCGTGCCGGTCCGATGATCTTGCTGAAAACATAGCCTCGCACCTTTGAACAGCCGGAGAGGATGATAGTGCATACTATGAAGAGAAGGAAGGTTCTTTTCATCGGGTGACTCCTTTCAGTGGGCGATTGATTATGAACTAATGAGGGAATATCAGTTTCGGAGAATAGGTAATGACAAACTGAAAGTCAAGTAGAAATGATCTGTTGTTTATTTATTGAATGTTTCCCTATCCTTAGTAATTGGCTGATAAAAGAGATGACGTACATCTTTCTTTGTTGATAATATTGTATTATAGTAACCGATGTCCGGTGAGTGTTATAAATGAAGGCGCGCTTTATACTGCATACGGGGTTTATCGTGCTCTCCCTCTTACCCCTCTGTTCGGTGCAGAGAACAGCGGAGAGTAGTGCATCCTTTGATGGCATTATCATCCGGGCGGGGGACTATACTGGAAAAATCATCGATGCGCTCGCCTTCCTGAAGGATGAGGAACCGGAAACGTACCGCCAGGCAAAACGGTATCTTCGTGAAATCGGATGGGAGGGGAACCCTTTCTGGAGCCTGACCCATTTCCCCGACAGAATTTCTCTCTCCACGATCTCCTTCGGGCGGGGGAGGGTGTACCTCGCTTCACTCATTTTTCACGAATTGCATCACATACTCTTCATGAAGGTTCGATTGTCTGCAATCGGTGAAAGTGAATATCGGGAGATTTCCGATTATTACCGGCGGGTGATCGGCTTTGATGCCGGGAGAATAGCGCAGCTCTCCCGATACGATGAGGAGCTCCTGATACATCGATTCCAGTTGCAGTTCCTCGAACGTCATCGGGATTACCGGAGCGTGGAACTTCAGAAGGTCATCATCGAGAACCTGCCGAGAACTTATTATCACCTGAAGAGGTAGTGGTATTTTACCCCTGTATTCTCGCTTCGCTTTTCTTCTGAAGGGGGAGGAGGACATCCCGTTCCTCGAATCTGAGCTCGATGACATTTTCAGGACACTGAAAGGCGCACTGGCCGCAGCCGATGCATTTCACGGTGTCGATCTGTGCCTTCTCTTTGATGACCTTTGCCGCGCCGGTGGGGCAGAACTTCTCGCATCTCCCGCAACCGGTACAGAGGGAGTCATCGGGGATGTGGGCCAGATAATGCGCTCTGAGGTGCAGGGGGATGATGCCCCGGTTATAGCTGCCGATAATGCCGCAGCAATCCCAGCAGCAGCTGCAGATGCCTATCTCCGGGAGGTTGATATCCTCTCTATCGTAGAAAACGATGTGCGTGGCACCTTTCTTCTGGCTCTCCCCGAGTATCTTCAGCGCCTCCTCCTTTGAGATATAGCGGCCGATGCCGTAATCGACGATCTGTTTGGTGTACATGCCGATGGCCATGCACGATTCCGAAGGGATATCGAAGCGGCACGGTTCATCTATCATCCGGTGCCATTGCCGGCAGAGGCAGTGCATCAAAGCGATATTGTTGTCACCGCCGTATTTTTCGATGAGCTCGCTCACGCTTCTGGTCGGATGTACGCTCGAAGGCTCCGGCTGCAGCGTCCGGTTTACGCTGATGCTGGACTTTTTGCCGGATCTGCTTTCGGAGTCTATGGTCGCAACGGTTCTCAGCGGCTTCGAGGTGAATCGGTGCGCGAGATTGAAGAGATTGCGAAGGGGGAAAATATTGAATCGCTTGAACGACTGGAAGTAGTTGTCAAGGCTTCGGGAGAATGCAATGCTCTCGGGCGTTTCCTTCCCATCGGAGAGGTATATCTCAATCCAGCCGACCATAACGGGTGCCAGATTAAAGGTTTCGTTTCCGGCATTGTCTCTTCGGATCCATATGAATCCCTTGCGAAGGAGATTTTCGAGGAAGGATTTGAACGCTCCCTCGCTCTTGCCGCTCAGGGAGCGGAGCTTACCGGCGCTTGCAGGCTCCGTCCCCATGCTCAGGAGAAAGTCAACCTCCTCATCTTCGAGGGCGATGTCGAAGCAGCTGAGCAGGGGGCCGGTTATGGGTATCCCTTCAATGTTCTGCCCGTTCATCATCCGGGCGAGCTTTTTGAGCTTTCTCTTGCGCTGAAGGGGAATTTTTCGATATTTCATTGCGAGCCTCCGCTCTATCGTATCACTACTTTTTTTTATGTTCCTGAATCCTCTGATGGAGATAATCAAATCCCGGAGTCAGCTTCTCGGTCAGGTTCATGGGGAAAAGCTTTTTGAGAGGCTGCCCGATGTTCATGTATTCACCGGTCTTGAAGAGATTCTCCGTCACGTATGAGAGGAGCGTGCCGGGAAATCCGACGGCAATCTCGTGATCCTCAACGCCGCCGAAGGAGCGGTCACCCATGCCCGGAACCACAATCTGCGGTATATTCGATGCGAAGGGGAGGAATCCACCCTTGAAGCAGGCTTCTTCAAATCCTTCGAAATAGGATCGCGGCGTGTGCTTCGCGTCATAGGAGAGGGCATGGATGATGTGCATTACCTGCGCTCCGCTCCCGTAGGCACAGACCGTGTCGGGTACCACCAGTGTATCCGGCAGGGGCGAGCAGATAAAACCTATATACCCGACGAGCTTTGTGAGATTCTCCTTCCCGATGAATTCGAGGATAACCTGAAATCTTCTCGCCTCAGCCTCTCCGTTGCGGTGCCAGCCCTGCCTGACCTGGCTCTCGATTACATGCTCAGGTGAAACCTCCACCCAGCGGTGGAGCGCGCTAGCGGGGACGCAGAAGTTGTCATCGGCGGTCATGGCCACATGCCAGCCCCATCGGCGAGCAGAGGTGATCGCCTGGCAGAGGCTCCACTTCTGCCCCTGGGCCGACGGCCTGATGACGCCATCGGGAATTTCGGAAAGGTCCTTGATGTACTTGATTGCCACCGGATATGTGGGAAGGTGGAGCTTATGGTACAGGTCGTCGCCTGCTTTTTGGTAATCCTTTATGTTTTCCATGAGGAGAACCTCGCTTTATCGGAAATATCGGCGAAAAAGGGTTTCCGTATAGTAGTACAGGGTATGGATGTTTGTCATTAAAAATTCGAGAAGGATGGGATATTTTTATGGTTATTGATATCTGTCAATATGTGTCATACCGTTTCCGTTCACGACTATGGTCATGAAAACACGGAGAATATGTTTATTTGGATAATACCGGTGATAGTGACGAAACAGCTCTCAGGACTTCGAGGGAAGCAAAACGGTCGCTTCTCCGGTAATTGCCTTCTCGCCATTCTGATTCACAACTGAGATCTCCAGATCGACGAGATTCTCTCTGCCTTCCTGATATTTTTTTATCACGGTACCTTTGCAGGTGATGGTATCCTTTGGCCAGACAATGGTTGCAAAGCGAATTTTGTATCGCTTTACGGTACCGCCTCCCGCCCAGTCGGTTAGGGTCTTCGACAGAAAGCCGCCGTGCATTAATCCCATTGCAAAGACCGAGGGGAGTCCCACCGCCCTGGCAAACTCCTCGTCGTGATGAACGGGATTGAAATCGCCTCCGGCACCCGCGTATTTAACAATGTGGGTTCGACTGACGGTCACCTCGAAGGGGGGGATCTCCTCATTTTCATTTACATTTTCAAAATAACGCTTTTTCTCAGCCATCTTTGGAATCCTCATTAATAATATTGATATTGAGTACATACTTCCCTCCCGTCAAAGGGAAGTGCTGACGAAGTAATCTCTGTTGATTATAATATGATTTTCGATAACATTGATAAAATAATGTACGCAAACTGATAATGAATAGAGATCGCTTCGCTGCCTGCCATCAGGCAGGCGCTCGCGATGACCTGTCGTTCGTCGACAACCCCCGGGGGTGGAAAGCAATGATTTTATGCTCACCCTATCCCCGCTCGATAAAGAGATTGTTGATGACGATTACCGGATTATCGCCCTGATCGTAGAAGCTCGTTTTCATCTCGACGAAGGTCATCTTTCCGCCCCGTTTCCCCTCCTTCTCGTAGATGTTCCCGATGCCGATCTCCCCGCGAAGCGTTTCACCGGCGCAGACAGGACGCTCGTATATCACCTCAAACTCGCCGTGTACGCTCTTGCCGAGATCCATTCCTATCTCCTGAGCCATCTCAACAACATAGTTCTCCGAGGGGAGATGGAATCCGAAGGTTACCGGGAAGGTTACCGGCATGAGAATGTCCTTGAACCCCTGTTGTAGAGCATACTCACGGTCACGATAAACCGGATCGGTGTCCAGGATCGCGCTCGCAAACTCCTTGATCTTCCCCCGTTCAACGGGGAATTCGAATTCGCCGAATTTCTTTCCGGCCAGCTCTTTTTTAACCATATGTTTTCTCCTTTCACTCTGATCTGTCTTCTGCATACATCTTTTCGATGAGCTCTTTGTTGTTTGATGAGAGAATAATTCTTATCCTGTGGGCGATAGTAATTACTGGTAGTGTGAATAAAATTTCATGCTGTAATGTCCATCCTTTTGCTCGATATCTGAAATGGGATTTCGTCCGTAAAGAATTTCTGATTTTGCAATTTAAGTTGTTTGTTTTTCTGTAATGTCGATCATAGAGGTTATTACGTGTTTCACGTCACCGATTCGTATAATTTCCGCCGAGACTCTGCCGATTCGTGTTTTACCGGATTTGGTGCGAAACTTGAGATCGAATTCTCTGACGCGCCCTTCCCGTTGGAGCATATCGATGTACTGATTAAAATTGTCTATATCTTTGAAGAGGTTCAGATCGAATATCGTTTTTCCGATAATTTCTTCCCTCCGATAGCCTGACATCCTGCATGCCGTCTCGTTGACATCGATAAACTCACCATCTCTGTACGTGTTGATTGTTGTCAGTGCGGGACTCGAATGGAACGCCCGGAAGAACTTCTCCTCGGAAAGTCTCAACTGATCTTCGGTATGTTTCTGATCGGTGATATCAAAGGCTGAACCGAGGACGGCAGGCGTCCCCTCGTATTCGATAATTGTTGCTGAGTAATC
>CAZZCF010000140.1:0-11332 GCA_964652955.1 uncultured Leptospirales bacterium | reverse complement strand
CCGTACAGACCATTCCGGTAACCATTCCCTCTCTTGAAAAAAGCGCTTCAGATGAAAAGACGCAGAGCTCCCTGCAAATGCTCTCAAACCGCGGCAAAAAGCTCTCAGCCGATTACATCATCACCGGTTCTTATATCGTCAGAGAAAAGAAGATTTATATTAACGCTCAGATCTTTGACATGAAGATGGAAAAGATATCCAGGCTCAGCGAATCGAGCACCGAGCTGGGTACCATTCTCATAGGGATAATCGACCGCCTGACGAAGGGAATTAACACTGAGCTGGTCAGATTCAAGGAATATCATCAAAAGATAGATTACACCATGAGCAAACAGGAGCTCTACAGAATCCTCTCCTTTTCATCATATTTTATGTCGGCCATCACTATCAGTGTGGGGTATATCCATTATAACGATAAAGTAAACATTGCGAATGACAACTATGAGGATCTTTCCGATCAATACAGCAAATCAACCAATTACGATGAGGCGACCCGGCTCCACAAGGATATGGAGCATCAGAAGGAGCTCGCCGATGAATTCGCTCTGGTGAGGAATGTCCTGTACGGCGTCGGCGCGGCGACTTTTCTGTCCGGCGTATATTTTACTTATAAATACTTTAAATATCGATCGGAAGAAAAGGAGCTAAAATCGAGCCGCAGTGATGATATTTTCTTCACGCCACTCTGTTACTCCGAAATCTCCGTTCCACTGAGAAATGGTGCTGTTCGGAATCAGTTCATCGGAGCCATGTTAACCTGGAGGTTTTGATAATGAAGGCATCTGTCCTCATATACCTGCTCCCACTCATTGCAATCCTCACCTGCGCTCAGCCGGTTGAGGAAATAATCTACGGCAGTCCCTTCGATCTGCTTGGGGAGAGCTGTATTACCCACTGGGCTTTCGTGGATGGGGGAACCGCAGATGGGCTCAACCATGATCCAACCCTGGCCGGCGAGAGCCCCGAGCCCGCCGTATTCAACTCCAAGCTCTACGCCATCTGGACCGAGAATAACGGCCCCGCCTTTCAGATCCGCGTTGCCGTCTTCAATGGCGATAACGGTTCCCCTGCATGGACCTTTGTCGACGGTAATGGGACTACTGGCATAAACTATGATACGAACGAACACGCATGGTATCCCTTCCTCGCCGTCTGTAACAATAAGCTCTATGCCACATGGAGTGAGGAACCTTCACCAAACCAGATTCGCGTTGCCGTCTATAACGGAAGCGACAGCTCGCCGGCTTGGACATTCGTCGACAGGGGATTGGCCACCGGTATCAATTACGACATTGCTGAGGATATCTCCAGTCCGCACCATATGCTCGCCTTCAACGGGAAGCTCTATGTTACCTGGAACGAATACAATACAACACCCGCTGCGCAGCAGATCCGAGTGAAGGTTTACAACGGCACAAGCTGGGCATTCGTCGACGGCAATCCCGTTTCGGAAAACGGACTCAACTACGACAACTCAAGGGGAGGCTTCGAGCCTAGACTCTGCGTCTTCAACTCGAAGCTCTACGCCATCTGGCGTGAGGACAATGGCATCGCTCATCAGGTACGCGTTGCCGTCTACAACGGAAACGATTCGTCTCCAATCTGGACAATGGTAGATGGCGGTACAACGGACGGTATCAACTACGATCCGGGCCTCACCGTGAACGATCCCCCCTGGTTTGTGGTCAGCAACTCGAAGCTCTACGCCATCTGGTCGGAGTACAACGGCAGCAGTGATAATGCCCGCGTTGCTGTCTACAACGGAAAGGACAGCGATCCCAAATGGATATTCGTTGATGGCAATGCTGTAAACGGCCTGAACTACAATACAACTCAGGATGCACGGAAGCCCCGCATTGCCGCTTTCAATGGATGGATCTACACCGCCTGGTACGAGCTCCCCGCTCCCAATCAGGCGCGAATAAGGGCCTTCAACGGCGACGATGCAAATCCAGTCTGGGTTTTCATTGAGGGGAATACTGATCTGAGTTTTGGCATCAACTACGATAATACAATGAGCGCCTCCTATCCCGTGCTCATCCCCTACAACAAAAGGCTCTACGCAATCTGGTACGAGCACAACGGCACTGCCAATCAGGTTCGCGTTGCCGTCGGCGCCTGTGACTAATCACAGGAAGGAGAAATAAAAAGAGGGCAGGCCTTTCATAGAGATGTCAGTTGCGTGCCCTCTGAGACAGGAAGATATCCTGATTGCACGTAAAAAAATAATTATCCTCTATACGGCTTCCAGTTTTCGTCTGGCCTCCATATCGTAGAGAATTCGCTCACGCTGTCTATCGATACCAAGCTCCTTGCGCTTCTTGTCAATGTGAGCAATCATCTTCTGTGCCATCTCATAGGGATCTTCTGCAAAATCCCATTTCCCCAGGCCGATCTCCTCGAGTCCTTCAAAGAGATGCTTTTTGAACTTGGTTCCCTCGGTAACGGGGAAGGTCACACCAAAAATTGTGTAGACGCCGGATGCGACAAAATAATGACCGATGGAGATGGCTTTCTCGCTCATCCATTCGGGAGCAGCTCCCGCCACCGGCAGATCGCTTATTCTGTCTCCCAGACCGCCGGTACGAACCATCTCGGAGGCGGCAATCAGTATCCGGCTGTTATCCACACAGGAACCGAGACCGAGCACCGGCGGAATGCCCACCGCCTCGCAGACTTCACGCAACCCCGGACCGGCCATCTCAGCTGCTTCGGGGAGATAGAAGCCGTTCTTGGCCAGGGTAATCTGCGTGCATCCTGTCTGAAGGACCAACACATCATTTTTAATCAACTCCTTGACAAGCTCTATGTGAACCCAGTCATGTTTCACGCGCGGATTGGTACAGCCGACCACTCCGGCAACACCTCTGATTCGTCCGTTGATAATATTGTCGTTCAGCGGGCTATATGAGGAGCGGAAGGTGCCTCCCAGCATATAATTAATATACTCATGTGAGAAACCGTGAAGACCCGGATTGATGATATTCGGTATCTCAATCGGCACATTCCTGTTTTTGAATCGCTCTATTGCCTTCTCAACAATCGAATCGGTGCACTCTCGGGGTTTATGCTCTACGAATTCAATGAACTCAGCACCCTCAATGTGACATCGGGGATTGGTGGTAAAGAGCCTGGTACCATAGCACTCGGCCACTTTTGCCAGTCCCTGCTTGATGCACTGCACATCAACGCCCATGGCATCAACTGCACCGGTAACCAGCACCGCCTCGGTTGACATGAAGTTTCCGGCATGGGGTATCCCGTGCCGCGATATCATCTCGGCACCCGAGCAGCACATACCGACGAGATTGATCCCTTCGGCACCGACTGCTTTGGCCTTCTCGACCATTGCCGGATCGTTCACCGAAGCGAGAATCGATTCAAACAAGTTGGGCTCATGGCCGTGAATGATGATGTTCACTTCCTTCTCTTTCAGAACACCCATATTGACATTCCCTTCGACTGGCTTCGGTGTTCCGAACATGATATCTGAGATCTCGGTCGCAACCATGGAACCGCCCCAGCCATCGGAGAGCGCTGTACGGTTGCACTGCTTGGTGATATTCTCATACTGCTGATCAACACCGACATGGGTGCGATGCATTATCTCCATAATCTCCCGCATGGCCCCGCGGGGAACAATACCCAGCTTACGCCAGGTCTCAAGGGTTTTGGGAGGAACCCGCTTCGCAAAGGGAATCTCTCCCTCAACCTGCGTGTAGGTCTTTTCAAGCTCCTCGTACAGATCCTTGGCAATGTCGATAATCTCACGATCCGCAGTCTCAATTCCGACGGATTCGGCGACTTTCTTCAATTTCACCTCATCCTTGATTGTGTAATCTTCTATCTCGCCATTGACCACCTCTCTGAAAACATTGAGCATCGACATACCGTGATCTGTATGAGCGGCCGCGCCCGCTGCTACCATACGAGCGAAATTCCTGGCCTGTATTGTATCGGTATCAGCGCCACAGACACCCACTTTGCCATAGGGATCCTTGGCATTCAGTCGACAGGGTCCCATCGAACAGTTTTTGCAGCATGCAGAATCAGCACCGATAGGACATGGCTTCATACTCGCTGCTCTATCAAAGGCAATTGTTACATTTTCCCGACGAGCCTTTTCCAGCATCTGTGCTGTTGCCTCACATGCGGTCATCTCCTCCGGGGCTGGCATCTTCGCATCTTTCTTTTCCTCTGCCATAATACACTCCTTTTATCATAATAATAAATAAGCCTCGCTTTAACTTAATAAAGCACTTTCACAGATGGTAATTACTCTGGAGCAGAGGTTATCACCCCGGGAAACAGTATATTCCCCTGAGCATTTGCTTTCACCGAAAACATTTTTTTCAATTGCATCATTTCAATTAAAGTCTATACACTTATTAAACAATTTCAAAAAAATAGTTCTCATTTACTGAATTTTCGCTTTTGGGTTACCGTGTTATGCCCCCTTCGTTTTTCACTTCATACGCTACCGAAAAAATCTGACATCCGGATCAATCGAGTATCATTTAGAATTGTAACGGCAGTAAACACCGTATCACCATATGCAACTGCTCACTATTTTTTCCGCATTAAATCAGAGAGATATGAGCACATGCAAAGCATATCACCGATGTGCAGGAGATTAAACAACAGTGTCCCCCACGTTCATGCTCAACTCGGGGGCAGAACATTCACATGCGGCGAAGATTATTGACGACAGTCCAACGACAGAAATGAGACCGGGACATCAAAAGAAATTCGATCCAACAATCCCTTTTTTTAGAAACAATATTTGAGATAATCTATTTTTTATATTGAAATTTAATTTCTCAGTTATTACCATGTCGTGGATAAATGCTTTTATTCAAATAATACGTTTTGCAGAACCCGTAAGGGGTCAGGAAAACGAGAGTGAGCAACAAAACAACAGAACTATTGGGATCCGCGCTCATCTGCAGGGAGCTCTGTTATTGCTGCTTTTCAGATGATTATTGTATTGTATCGATATTTTGAAATAATCAACATCATTATACATTTTTACGAAAGGTTACTCTCTCAGTAAGAACGGGTTATTCACCACTGCATGAATATGAATTGGAACACTGAAACATATGGCCAGATCATTGCAATCCTGCCAGATATCGTTTACCGCATAGACACCAACGGTCACTTCACCTATCTCAATAAATCGGTGGAAAAGATCGGCTACACAACGGAGCAGCTCCTCGGAGAGCACTTCAGCACTATCCTCCATCCCGAAGACGTAACGCGGGTGTCGCGGTCAATTGTCCTCCCAAAATATCAAGGACAGGCAACCGGCAATGAGAAAGCACCGCTCCTTTTTGACGAACGGCGAACCGGCGACAGGATCACGAAGAAGCTCAGTATCCGGCTCAAGAAGAGAGATGACGCCAAACGATCTTTCGACGAGGGCGAGGTTATTGCTATAGGCCTTTATGATACAGAGGAGGAGAGAGGAAACTTTATCGGTACAATTGGCATCATACGTGATGTAAGTGACGTGAAGAGAGCCGCCCGTGCTGTTTTCCTCGCCGAAAAGCACTACCGGCTCCTCATCGAAAATACCTCTGAGATCATATCGGTTATCGCCCACGATGGTACTATTCTCTATGAAAGTGAATCGATTCAAAGAATACTCGGATATGACAGTATGGAGATTACCGGCGAAAACCTGATTGGCTTCATCCATTCCGAAGATAGAGAACCATTTCGTGAAATATTGAACGGAAACGGGAAGAACATCAGCGATGCATCGATAATTCAATACCGCCAGAAGCACCGTGACGGAACATGGCGATTTCTGAGCTCCTCGATAAAAAAGATACAAGACCATGACGAGAAAACCATGTGCTTTATCATGAACTCTCACGACATCACCGAACGGCGAAACGCTGAGGAAAAACTTTTATCCAGCGAATACTTATTCCGTTCACTGACCGAGGCAACTACTGCGATAACCTTTATTATTCAGGACGACATCATCCGGTATATCAATTCGGCAATCGAGGAGCTTCTCGGGTACGAACAGGACTGGGTCATCGGAATGCATTTTCAGGACATGGTACATCCCGCTTCCCATGATCAGATACGAGATATTTTAACGCGACAACAGGATGAATCAAAGCCATACCAGTGCGAGCTGAGGATCCTCTCTCAAGAAGATGATGAGCGATGGTTCGAAATAACTGCGCTGCCCATTGAGTTTGAGGGGAAACCGGCAATCCTGGGAACCGGTTTTGATATCACCAATCGAATACTATCCGAGGAGCGACTCAGGGCCTCACTTCAGGAGAAAGAGATTTTGCTCCAGGAGATGCACCATCGGGTTAAAAACAACATGCAGATTATATCGAGCATGTTGAGCCTTCAGGGGAGATATATACAAGATGAAAGAGATCGGGAGATCTTTACCGATAGTCAAAACCGCATTCACTCCATCGCGCTTGTTCATGAAAAGCTGTATCAATCAGAAGATCTCTCATGCATTGACTTTGCTGAATATCTCCAGCTCCTCACAAAACAGCTTATCGATTCATATGGGGTACATACCGAACAGATTAAGATTGCTATCAACGCATCCGGCATCACCCTCGGCATCAACACAGCTATACCCTGTGCTCTTATAATCAATGAAATTGTCTCTAACTCCCTCAAGTACGCTTTCCCGGGAAACAGGAAGGGCACCATAACAATCACATTCAACAGAAATACAGAAGGCGAATACACCGTGATCCTGAGTGATAACGGAAGAGGCCTCCCGAAAACACTGGAATTTGAAAATACCGAAACACTCGGTCTGCAACTTGTGCGAACCCTTGTTCAACAGCTGAAGGGAAGCATACATCTCAACAGAACCAGAGGCACTGAATATACGATATGCTTTTAAGTGCTCAGCCGCTCTTGTAACAATGTGTAACGGAGAAAACAGACACAATCCCGAATTTATCAGCACATTACTCAAAATCCTGAACGAGGTGGAAGAGGATGAAACCGTCTCATCGTTGATCATAGTCTCGAATGACAAGAAAAATTGGTCTCTTGGTATCGATCTCGAATGGCTATCTGTCGCGATACATGAACAGAATTTTCGATCAGTAAAAGAATTCATGTACGGCCTCAACAAGTTGTTTGAGCGGATGTTGACCTATCCACTACCTATTATTGCCGCAATGAACGGACATGTAACGGGTAACGGGATTGTCATGGCCAGTGCCTGTGATTACCGTTTCATGAAATCGGATAGAGGCTTCTTTTCCTTCCCTGAAATCGATACCAGCACGCAGCTCCTCCCCGGAACGATTGCAATAATGAAAAAAGCAATGCCTTATCACTGTCTCGAAGAAATAATCCTCAGGGGAAAACGGTTCGTTGCCGATGAACTCGAAGCACTGCATATAATACAAAAAGCCTGCAAGAATGAGAAAGAGCTGATAACGGAAACACTGACATTGGGGAAGTCATTTAAGAAAAAGCGAACAGTAGTTGGAGCACTCAAACAGCGATTACACAAGAATATCATCGAGATTATGATCAACGTTGATCCAGAATTCATAGAATCTCTGCACTGACAGGGTATTTATCAATTATGAAACTTCATCACCGGTAGGTGAATCTCCCTGCACAAAAATCGGAGCAAACACTTATGCATGAAAGTAGATTTTTATTCTATATATTAAGTGAAGGGCGATTTTCAGATTCATCCTTCATCTGAAGTGCTCAGGCTGAATGGGGACCGATGCATAAAAGAATTCCATTATGAAGGAGGCACAACAGATGAAAAAGAATAGGGGAAAAACAAGAATAGGACTCAAAGTAAAACAGATGATAATTGATATGCTCAATGCCCTGGGGAGGCCCTATTTATGGTATTAGTATTCTTCCCTGTGATACGAGAGCAGCAGATCAAATGAACAAAAGGGGAAGCTCTCTGTCTGATTCCAACCTTTAATGCCTTTGATCTGTTTAAAACGAGTTCTTGCTTAAAGAGAATAAATTCTTGAAAAAAATATAAAAAGCTGTAGGTTATCCTTGGAGGGGAAGCATGCTATGGGTACAGGGTTGAAAGCAGTAAAAAAAGCTTTGAAAAAGGCTGGCTTGACCGGGGTTGAAGCGCACGAATGGCGCAAGTCGGTGGTTCTGACGGGACGGGCTCCTTCATGGGATGATAAGATTCGAGCAGGGTATGCTGCCACCAAAAAAGGCTATAAAGGAGTAGTTAACGATATTGTGGCTGAGGGAGTAGAGGCCGATGTTATGTCCATTCCCTCAACAACCGACAGCTTACTTGAAGGGAGACATTTCGATGTTGTCGTCATAGGTGGCGGTGTTATCGGATCTGCTATCGCCCGCGAGCTTTCACGATATAATATAACCATTGCACTTCTTGACAAGGAAGATGATCTCGCCATACATGCTTCCAGCAGAAACGATGGAATGATTCATCCCGGTTTGGCTGCGAGCCCGGGATCGCTCAAAGCCCATTACAATGTAAGAGGGAACAGAGCATATACAAAAGTGTGCGAAGAGCTTGGAGTCGAATTAAAACGGCCGGGCTCACTCGTCCTTTTCAGCAATCCCTTTATAAAATTGATCCTCCCCTTTCTAAAAGCGAGAGCAAGGAAAAATGGTGTCGACGGCTATCAGTATCTCAGCAAAAAAGAGGTGAATGAAATTGAGCCCAACACCACCACTCATCAACACGGAGCATTCTTCTTACCCTCAACGGGCATCCTGTCACCGTACAAGCTGACTATAGCCTTTGCAGAAAATGCCGTGCAGAACGGCGCTGAAGTGTTTCTGTGCACCGCCGTTCTCGGTTTTGACATGGAGGACAATCACATTGCGAGGATAAAAACCAATAGAGGAACATTCAGCGCATCAGTCGTAATCAATGCGGCCGGCATCTGGGCGGATAAAATAGCCGATTTCGCCAACGATCGGTTCTTCTCATTGCACGGAAGAAAGGGAGTTGAAGCAGTTCTCGACACGAAAACGGGCCACTATCAGAGAAGGATAATGGCCATGCCACATCTTTTCCAGACAAGCTCCAAAACAAAGGGGGGCGGTCTGGTCATTACCAATGAGGGGAACCTCTTGATAGGCCCCACCGCGGAGGAGGTGCCGTATCGCGAACTCTACACGACCGAACAGCAGGATATTGACGCACTCATGAAGCATATAAAACTCAATACCCGCTTGAATATTTCAGATATCATCACCTACTTTGCCGGTATTCGAGCGTGCACCTACGAAGAGGATTTTATAATCGAAGCATCCGAATATATTGACAATCTCGTACACGCAGCAGGAATTCAGTCACCCGGTCTTGCCTCGGCGCCGGCAATTGCAGAGGACATTACAGCGATTGTCATTGATAAACTCAAAAAGCTGCAGGATGTTACGACCCGTGAAAATTTTAACCCTTACCGGAAAGCCATTCCCGAAATGAAAGACCTCAGCCTTGAAGAGCGGGCCCGATATATCAGAGAGAATCCAGCATACGGGAGAATTGTCTGTCGCTGTGAGGAGATATCGGAAGGAGAGATACGCGACACCCTCAGATCACCCATACCCGTTACAACCCTTGACGGGTTGAAACGGCGTGCACGCGTCGGTGCGGGCCGATGCCACGGGGGATTCTGTACACCGAGAGTTCTCGAGATCATGAGTGAGGAATTACACATGAATATGACTGAGATAACCAAGAAGGGGAAATACTCGGAATTCTTGCTCGATGAAACAAAAAGAAATATAACCTATTCAGACAAGCATGTACGAAGCATTGAAAGCACGGAGTGACAGGTGTTTTCTACAACAAAATATGATGTAACCGTTATTGGTGCCGGGCCTGCCGGTCTTGCTGCTGCAATTGCAGCCCGCGATCGGGGAGCAACGGTATGTGTAATTGAAAGGGAAAAGCGCCCCGGTGGCATTCTGAAGCAGTGCATTCACGATGGCTTTGGACTGGTCAGGTTCAAGGAAAAATTAACGGGACCCGAATATGCCTACCGATTCATCGAGATGACCAGAGAGCGCGAGATACCCATTTTTCTCAACTCATTTCTCACGGATATAAAATCAGATGACGATTCCTTTATGCTCACCCTCGTGAACAGCAGAGATGGCATCTTCTCCATATCATCCCGGGCAATCGTCCTCGCAACGGGGTGCAGGGAAAAAACTGGAAGACAGATCTTCCTCCACGGAACGAGACCGGCAGGGATATTCACCGCCGGTCTTGCCCAGCACTTCATTAACATTCAGGGGTACATGCCCACGAAGCGCTGTGTTATCCTCGGTTCCGGTGACATTGGCCTCATCATGGCACGACGATTGACACTTGAAGGCGCTGAGGTTGACGGAGTTTATGAGATAAAACCTGAACCTTCGGGCTTGACGAGAAACATCATTCAATGTCTCAACGATTATACCATCCCCCTTCACCTGAGCACCTCGGTAACCGAGGTGCACGGGCAGAAGCGGGTGGAAGGGGTTACCGTTGAAAAGGTCGATGAAAACATGAAACCCCTTGCCGGCACCAAACGATATATTGAATGTGATTCGCTCATACTCTCGGTTGGTCTCATACCCGAGAATGAAATCGTGGAAAAAATAGACGTGCCTATCGATGCGCGAACACGGGGACCATCGGTTGATCAGAACATGATGACCATGAAAGGGGGAGTTTTTTCCTGCGGTAATTCGCTTCACGTGAATGACCTCGTCGATTATGTTTCTGAAAGCGGTGACATTGCCGGTACCCATGCTGCTCTCTGTGCTGAAGAGGGAGTGCCATCGAGAAAACTAATCCCTTTACAACTAAAGGGGAAGCTCCTCTACGTGGTCCCCCAATTTATCGATACAAACGGCAGCGAGAAGGCAATCCTGTTCTTCAGGAGTGCTGTTTCAATGGAGACTGCACAGCTGCGAATCTTCTCCAATGGACACGATCTTCTAATGAAAAAATTGAAGAGGGTTCGACCGCCCGAAATGGAAAGGATTACCCTTGAACTATCAAAGATTCCATCAGGAATCGATACTATAACCATCGAATTAGAGAGCGTCGAATAAGAATGGAATCCAAAACCTTTGTTGTTACCTGCATCCAATGCCCTCAGGGCTGTACCATCGAGGTTAAGAAGATCGGGGACGATTATGAGGTGTCAGGAAACAACTGCAAGCGGGGAAAGGAATACGCCATTCAGGAAATAACCAATCCCCTGCGCAGTATTACAACGACGGTAAGGACCGTTTTTGATGATTTCCCGCGGCTCTCCGTTAAAACTGACAGCGAAGTTCCCCTCAAGGACATATTCCTCTA